>DATCTB010000602.1:0-17675 GCA_036568185.1 Bacteroidales bacterium
ATTGTTCTAATTACAATATCATACTAAAGTCGCAAAAAGGATGTATTTTCAACATTTTTCCACTTATTCAAAGCTTTCTTCGTTGCGATTTTCAATTTTGGACTTCGTTTTTTCATTTGCTATTTTTGACTTAGCACTTAAAGGCTTTCTTCCGGTTGAATTATTGTGTAACCAATCATTATCCCGGCAAGGATCGTCATAGCCGCAATGAACATCTGAAAAAAATGCTCCAATCCAAGCACCATATTTCCACTAGCCGTTATGAGCTTTATTTATTATTTAGAAGTTTGATCAATAAATTCGTCTATATCATTTTTAATTTTTGGCCTTGACGGTTCATGTATGTAAAGCGTATGACCTGATTCGTAATATTACATAATGATATTTTTCTTTAATTCAGAATCTAAACCCATATGATTGATAGAATATTCTACACCTTAAAAAACAGCTGCTACATCGTAATATCCGTAAATGCGAATAAACAATTATTATTTCCCTTAACAGAGCAACACTATATTTTATTCAGAAAATTCATATTTATTAGTTGTAATAGTTTTTGATTATTTAGTAAAAATAGCTGGCAAATGTATAAAGGGATAAACAGTGAGCACAAAACTACACTTACGATAAGTGGCAATTCATCATACTAAAGTCGCAAAAAAGTAGGGTTTTTAGAATAAGATCTGCAGATTCCGGACCTTATTAAGCATGGAGGTGCGATTAGGAACCTCAAGTTTACGATAGATATTGGTCAGGTGACTCTTTACAGTTACCGTAGAAATATTGAGCTGATTGGCAATTTCTTTGTTCCTGAGACCATTGGCAATGTGTTCGACAATTTCTTGCTCACGAACGGTTAATTTTTCTTTACTAAGCGCAGATTGTACAGGCGTTTTAACTGGTGCTATTTTGAGGCCTAATCGGACTAAAATACGCCGGGATTCAGAAGATATCTCCGTTTGGTGAAATAGTGTTGGCATAACCTTGTACGCCTCTAAAACCGGCCTTTTTACATCTTTCTCTTCAGCTAGCAGCAATGCTTTTCCAAGAGATGTTTGCGCCTGCTCCTGTTTGCCCAGGCGGTGGAGCGACATCGCTTTAAGAAGTTCAATATCGATAATGTGATACTTGTTATGTAAGTTGCCTAGAAAAGTTTCTACTTCTTCAAGTACATTTAATGCCTCCTCAACCTGTAACACTGATCCATGACTAACCATAATTCGGATTTTAGTAAGTTCAGGCACATCCATCAAAAAGAAATACGATGCAGAGGTTTGATTTACCCAGTCTGTTTGCGCCCATTCCACTTCTTTATTTCCCAGCCCCCTATGCCAATTGATTCTTGCCTTTATGGATCGATAGTACAATTGAAACTTTGTATTTTTTAGTTTGGCTGCTGCCTCACGCATTTCCCTGAGGAATGCATCAGTCGCATCGTCCTCGCCATGCAGGGAACTGAATAAAACCAACCCTGCCATTGTATCGAAATAAACCCTATAATTAAACCCACCCTCAAATGCCAGTGCTTCTTTTAAGGCAGGTATAACTTCAAACTCATTGTAAGATTGAAGGGCAAGATTGCCACGAAAATACGAACTCCACCCTTTTAAATACAGGAAATCAGAATCCTGAACAAGAAACAGCATTTTTTTTAAGTCATTATTTGCTGATTCAAAATTTCCGGAAAGTAAGTGAACAAGGACTTTACCGTGTAAGGAGCGGACATACATTTTTGAGGAAGGCTCAAATTTTTCATGAATATCTTCAAGAGACTTCAATGCCAAAGAGGTTTCGCCAAGCATCTGTCTGCTACAGGCTACAATCACTTCCCTACGTGCGCCAAACAAGGCACTTTCATCATGAAACAACGCTATAGATCGTTCGAGAGATTCTACCGCTTTTTTGGGATTTTGTTTTACAAATGTTAGAAAGTAACTTAGATGATACAGGTACCGGGAAATATTTTCAGCATTTGAATTTTCAAGGCCGATTGATTCTATCCTGTCCAGGATAGAAGAAAAATCCTCGAGATTCCAGGTTTCCTCGCAAACCAGTAGTTCCGTCAGCAAAATATCGATATTGGCGTTGCGAATTTGCCGGGGAATCTTATCCAGCCAGCGCTGCAAAACCCACCATTGGTCTTTGGCTAAAATGTTTGCCCTATGCTTTATGATCTGACTACAGGCCAACCCGTAGTTTTCTGCTTTGATCGCGTAGTTGATGGCTTCATCAACAAGATTTTTATCAGAAAACCACTCACTGATTTGAATATAAAGCGGTTTGATGATGTTGGGCTCGCTTTTTTGCAGTCGCCTTTTCAGAATATCACCGAACAGATGGTGGAATCTATACCATGTCCCTTCCTTTACGGTAGGAACCAGGAAAAGATTTAAATCACTCAATTCAGAAATGAACTTATCTGCACTGCCTGTTTCGTTGAAGGAAAAGGAGAATATCGAGTCGATCAGCTCCCTGTTGAATTGGTCGCAGAGAGCGCAAAGCTGAACCCGTCTGAAAAAATCCGGGTCAAAATTATGGCCAATGTGGTCGATCAGGATATCCAGGTCATTTGTTAAATACTCGAAAGGTATTTTTTCATCCACCGGCTCCGTAAGCGACCTTGCCATAACAATCATCCTGATACCAAGTATCCAACCCTCCGTTCTGGCCGTAAGTTCTTTGATCTCATCATTATTGAAACTTGTGGATGGCTTCATCCCAAGGAGTGCATTAGTTTCATTTTCATCAAATCTGAGGTCACGTTGCCTGATTTCCAACATCTTTTGATAAAGCCTTAATTCGCGCAATTGAAGTGGTGGATCGCGACGAGCAATGATTACAAGATGAAAGTGACTGATGTTTTCATTGATTATGGCACTGATCAACTGATGAATTTCCTGGTTACTTATCAGGTGATAGTCATCCAAAATCAGCCGAACCGGTTCATTTAACTCGTTAATTCTATTGATAATTATACCTATTATTGCTTCCCACGAGAGGAAATAGTATTCCTGTCCCAGATTTTTCATCCTGGGCATTTCGGCCGAACTGGCTCTCTCAAGCATTTTAGCGAAATAGGTTATGAAAGTAGATGAATCATTCATGCTTTCATCCAGGGAAAGCCAGCAGTAGCCATTCCCCTGCTGTTCAAAATACTGACTTATCAGTAAACTTTTGCCATAACCGGCAGGAGCCGATACTAATATTAACGGTAGTTGCCTGTTTTTTTCAAGTTTTTCAAGTAGATGTGGCCTTTTTAGAAGATCATTAGAAGTTTTTGGCCTATTTAGTTTGGTTTCCAGCATCAGGCATTGAATCAAATACTATGGAAAAATGGTACGCAATTTACTAATAAATTGATATACAATTATTCAACCTTCCGTTTTTCTTTTTGACACATCTATTAATTCATCTTTTGAAAACCAGAGCATGAAATGGTCAACAAAAATGCTTTCTTCGCGTAAGAATATGAACCGCATCAGCAGCAAAAACAAAAACCGTGCTATCAATTATTTATTCAAAAAACTGTGGGGCCCACGCCGCGAACTTCCTGAATTAGTGCCGAAGATATCTCTGTAAAATATACTTTAGGGTGGCAATCCTGTGGAATGCTGCATGATTTCAGCAGGATTGCCTTTACCCTTTTTATATTATAATCAAAGCATGCTATTAACTATTTCATTTCTTAAATTACAACTCAAATAGAGTTCGATACTTTTACTTTATTGTTGGTTGTATAGCATTTTACCTGTAAACAGATTTCCAAGGCATTCTATCCGATAGAAGTAAATACCGGGATTGTGCTTTGAAGCATCCCACGTAATCTGATGAATCCCTTTCGGCAATTGTGTACTTTCAAGTTGATCTACCAGCCTGCCCAAATGGTCGTAGACATAGATATTAACAAACGATGATTTCTCAAGCCTGTATTCAATGGTTGTTATGTGATTAAAAGGATTTGGATAATTCCTGTGCCAGCCCACTATTTCTTTATCGTTAAAATTAACTGCCAAAGTTTCAAGCGACTTTAACAAATCAGTAGGGAGAGTAGCTTCACTCATTCCAGTATTTCCATTTTCGTCAGTAGCAGTGCATCTTAAAGTAATAATTTCACCTGCAACAGAAACAAGTTTTCCCTGAGAATCGAAACTGTATTTGTATTTGTTCTTGTCGTCTTTCGCTGAGATAATTTGTCCGTCAGAGACTTCAACACCTCCGTTTGCCATTATCATTGCCCAAAAAGCAGCGGCATCAGGAGCTTTGACGCTAACGGTGTTTTTCTCTGTATCAATCATAAGTGAGTAGTTTTTATTGTTTTTCAGACTCACTGAAGGATTAATAAGTTCTGGTATAAGAATTACAGAAATTGAGGAAATGATTTCCGAACAGACATCCTCTGATGAGAATGAAATTTCGAATTCATGCGGATGATTCGTTGGCAGGAATTCAGTTTCTACAAAGGGTGACGAAGTATCTTCAATTGTAACGGTTGCATCGTCGGAAGAAGTATTCCCGCATTCATCTTCAACCATCAATGTAACAGCATGGACACCTGTGGATAAAGTCACTTCGGAAGTTGGAAATGCTGAAGGTCCGGCAATGATAGAACCGTTCTCATACCAGGTATACTGTTGTATATTGTCTTCCGGGTCTGTGCTTGCACTACCATCGAGAGATACTATTGTGCCGTATAGACCTTCACATTCGATGGTAATATCCGCCGCAGAGGCAACAGGAGGCTGGTTAATATTAAATACTTCGATAGTAACTGTAACAGGATCAGAAAAATTCATTTCCACATCCCGCAAAATATATTGGAATTGATCGGTTCCTGTGAAGCCTTCATCCGGAACATACATGAAACTCCCTGAAGTTACCGCAGCAGTAATGGTTCCATGCGATGGGGCAGTAATGGACGAAAGGATAATGTCATCCCCATCCGGATCGAGGTCGTTTGCCAAAAGACCGGGAGCCTCCACTGCAAGATCGGTCCCTGCCAGAGTCGCGTAATTATCGTTGACTCCCAATGGTTTTCTGTTAAAAGGTTCTAATACCTGGATAGTAACTGTAACAGGATTAGAAAAATTCATTTCCACATCACGCAAAATATATTGGAATTGATCGGTTCCTGTGAAGCCTTCATCCGGAACATAGGTGAAACTCCCTGAAGTTACAGCAGCAGTTATGGTTCCATGCGATGGGGCAGTAATGGACGAAAGGATAATGTCATCGCCGTCAGGGTCGATGTCGTTTGTCAGAAGACCGGGAGCATCTACAATAAGCGACATTCCTGCCGGTATGGCGTATTCATCTTCGATTCCTACAGGTTTCCTGTTAAAAGGTTCGAGTACCTGGATTGTGACAGTAACAGGATCAGAAAAATTCATTTCCATATCACGCAAAATGTACTGAAATTGATCGGTTCCCGTGAAACCTTCATCTGGAACATAGGTGAAACTGCCCGAAGTTACCGCAGCAGTAATGGTTCCATGCGATGGGGCAGTTATGGACGAAAGGATAATATCATCTCCATCTGGATCGAAATCATTTGCCAAAAGACCGGGAGCCTCAACTATTAAATCCTGATTTGCTTCGATCGCATAACAATCTCCAACTCCAATTAGCTGTTCTCCTGCGCCAACCACTTCCACGGTCACTGTAACAGGATCGGAAAAATTCATTTCCGCATCCCGCAAAATGTACTGAAATTGATCGGTTCCTGTGAAACCTTCATCGGGAACATAGGTAAAACTCCCTGAAGTTACAGCAGAAGTAATGGTTCCATGCGATGGGGCAGTAATGGACGAAAGGATAATGTCATCACCATCTGGATCGATATCATTTGCCAAAAGACCGGGAGCCTCCACTACAAGATCGGTCCCTGCCAAAGTCGCGTAATTATCGCTGACTCCCAATGGTTTCCTGTTAAAAGGTTCGAGTACCTGGATAGTAACCGTAACAGGATCAGAAAAATTCATTTCCACATCACGCAAAATGTACTCAAATTGATCGGTTCCGGTGAAGCCTTCATCCGGAACATAGGTGAAACTCCCTGAAGTTACAGCGGTTGTGATAGTTCCATGCGATGGGGCAGTAATAGAAGAAAGGATAATGTCATCACCGTCCGGATCGATGTCGTTTGTCAGTAGACCGGGAGCCTCTACTACAAGATCGGTTCCGGCAGGTGTTCCGTAATGGTCACCGACTCCTGTTGGTTTCCTGTTAAAAGGTTCAAGTACCAGTATGGTGACAGTAACAGGATCAGAAAAATTCATTTCCACATCCCGCAAAATATATTGGAATTGATCGGTTCCTGTGAAACCTTCATCCGGAACATAGGTAAAACTCCCTGAAGTTACAGCAGCAGTTATGGTTCCATGCGATGGGGCAGTTATGGACGAAACGATAATGTCATCGCCGTTAGGATCAATATCGTTTGCCAGAAGACCGGGAGCAGCTACCATTAATTCCTGACCTTCTTCAATCGCATATTCATCTGCGATTCCGAATGGTCTGTCATTGCAAATAATAGCAGTACTTGATAGTATTATATTTTCGTTAGTTATTTCGACCACCTGATTGCGTGGAAGAATTGTAAGTGAAAACATTGTATTTTCTGCTGCAGAAGTTGGATGTGCGCTCAATACCTGGTTATTAATTGTTTCAGGTAATAGATCAGAAAGTGATGTTTTAAACTTTCTGATTCTTGTATTCTGTTCAGTCGTGATAGACTGCAGATAAATAGAAGATTCAAACTCGCTTTGCGAATTTGCAGGATTAATAATTTTTTCCTGTGCACATGAAAAGTAGGGCATAATTAGTAATAGAGTAACCACAATTACTTGCCTGAAGAAGTTGTATAAATTATTCATAAAATAAGAATTTGGAATTATAAATAAAATTTAGTGATAATATAAAATGCCAAGTTCATCTCTTAAATCATTTCGTTCGTTATCACCAACGATTGATGTTGAACCACATGGGCATTATTATTCTCAGTTCAAGCAGTCAGTTATTCTACTTTTAAAATTTATTTTATCGTAAATATTACACACATGGTTTTAGCTATCGTAAGTGTTTTGAGAATTCTATTTTATTAAATGCAATATTTTTACAACTTGGTTTCAAACTAGTTACAAATATACAATTCCTAAAAGCGGATTTCAAGTAAAATTTATCTGTCCGGTATTAAATTAGTATTTATTTATATTTTTTTTTCTTTTTTGAATGCCTTACTTTTTACCCAACTGTTATTAAAAAATGATATAGTTTAAATATGAATTTATGAATTTTAACTAAAATTCAAAATGTGTTTTCAATTAAAAGATGGCGTACTTTCCGACAGTGGTTATTTTCCAATCATCATCAAATGCCTCAACATCAAATTCGTTGAGTTGTTTGGAATGCTGGATTTCATGGTATAGAATTATGTCAGATTCAACATCAAGATTTTTGAATTGCCTACCCATTATATCAAAAAAATTAAAATTTTTTATTTATCTGGGATTTGCCTCTTCCCTCTATGGAAGTTGCACTAAAGTTTGCCCGATCAATATTCCACTTCATTAATTGAAGCTGGTAAACAGTAACGTTACAGTAAAAAGTGGCAATTTTACTTTTTTTGAAAAACAGAGTATGAAATGGTCAACAAAAATGCTTAGCTCCCGCAAAAATATGGGCCGCATTAGCAGCAAAAACAAAAACCGCGCTGTTAATTATTTTTTCAAAAAGATGTGGGGCCCAAGACGCGAGCTACCTGAATTAGCCCCCAAATCATTTAATGAGCTGTGGGTGGAGAAGTTTGGGGATGGTGAATTGTAATAATCTCACAACCTGTGTCCAACGATGCAAATCTAAATAACCTTTATTCTTTTACAATCTTAACCGAAGTCATCGTTAGTGAGCCGGCTATTGCTTTGTCGTTGAATAGAGTGATTTTTTCGTTTTCATCTTTTAACGCCAACACATAAAGCAAGGGTAGAAAATGTTCGGGTGTAGGAATGGCTAAATCGAAAGCCTTGCCCTGCGATTTGTAATTGATAAGGGCTTGGTGGTTTCCATTCAAAATGTATTGTTTCATTTTATCGCTGGCTTCCAATGCCCAATCATAACCGAATTCATCATCGTTCAACCGGTCCCAAGCGACCATGCGCAGGTTATGAACCATGTTACCGCTGCCAATAATCAGTACACCTTTTTTGCGGAGCGGGGCAAGTTCTTTTGCCAAATCATAATGGTATTGCGGTGTTTGAAAATAATCCAGGCTCATTTCAATCACAGGAACATTGGCAGCGGGGTACATTTGTTTTATTACACTCCATGCACCGTGGTCGAGCCCCCATTTTTCGTCCAACCCGACAACAGTTTTATGGACAATTTCTTCAGTTTCCTTTGCCAGTTCAGGGCTTCCCGGAGCAGGATATTGCACATTATACAAAGCTTTCGGGAATCCACCAAAATCGTGGATGGTCATGGGCCTTTCCATTGCAGTGACGAAAGTTCCCCTTGTTTCCCAATGCGCAGAAATGCATAGTATTGCAGAAGGTTTTGGTAAAGATATTCCCATATTTCTCCATTCTGCCACAAACTCATTTTCCTCAATGGCATTCATCGGGCTGCCATGGCCAACAAACAGCAGGGGCATTTTATCACAGCTTTTGAAAGGTTTTGTAAAATTATGGAGTTCATTCAGAGCCATAAATCAAATGGTTTTATTTCTTTGCTGGCTTCATTTTATTAAATATCAGTGCATCTAAAGAAAATTTACCTGCACCCTTGAGTGCAATTGCGATGTAAACAACAAGGTAAAGAAAAGCCATTTCTTTTACCCGGAACTCATCCCCGGCATGCACAATAAACCCGGCAACAAACATGGTAAATATCAACGGAACGGCTGCTAATCGAGTAGCCAACCCCAAAATGAGCAAAACTGAACAAAACACTTCAGCAAACACAGCCAGAGCCAGTGAAGCGGTTGCTCCAATGCCAATAGGGTCTGCAAAAGAGATTGGGTCATTGCCAAACAATTTATAGAGTTTACCCATGCCGTGTGTCAGCATGAATATTCCGATGGCAACACGCAAAATTAGCAATGCAAAATCTACTTTTTGGGGATAATTGCCCGGGTCAAAAATTGATTTAATCATAGTTTTAAAATATTAATTAATTCATTGGCACTTCAATCAACAGCACTTCTGCATCTTGTGAATTTGCTTTTACAGAAATTTTATCCGTGTCCCAAATTCCCAAACCATCCTTTTCGTGCAAAGCATTTCCGATAATGGTAACATCGCCTTTTATAACGAAAGCATAAACGCCATTTCCACTTTTTTTCAAAGAATATTCGGTGGAAAAATCCTTATCGAAGCTTCCAAGGTGGAACCATGCATCCTGGTGAATCCAGGTTCCTTCATCATCGGGATTTGGAGAAAGAATTTGCTGGAATTTGTTGCGGCGGTCGGCGATGTTCAGGGTAATCTGCCCGTAACGCGGCTGAACATTTCTTTTGTTTGGATAAACCCAAATCTGCAGAAATTTCACCTGCCTGTCTTTGTTCTTGTTGTATTCGCTGTGCCTGATTCCCGTGCCGGCGCTCATCACCTGGATATCGCCATTTTTTATCACAGCCACGTTGCCCATGCTGTCGTTGTGTTCCAAATCGCCTTCCAACGGAATGGATATGATTTCCATGTTGTCGTGCGGGTGGGTGCCAAAACCCATGCCCGCTTCCACAGTGTCGTCGTTCAGCACACGCAGCAACCCAAAACGCATCCGTTCCGGGTTGTGGTAATCAGCAAAGCTGAAAGTATGCCTGCTGTGAAGCCACCCGTGGTTAGCATCGCCACGGGTTCCGGCTTTATGAAGAATTGTATTAGCCATGTGAATTAGTTTTTTAGTTTTTGCAATAGTCAAATTCAAAATTATGCATTTTGTTTTACAAATTGAACTTCGGCATGAATCCTTACTTCGTCACTCACCAGCACACCGCCGGTTTCCAAAGCTGCGTTCCAGTTGAGCCCCCAATCCTTTCGGTTGATTTTTCCACTGATGGCAAAAGCTGCCTTTTCGTTGCCCCAGGGGTCTTTGTTAATTCCACCGAATTCAACATCTAAAGCCACTGATTTGTTCACTCCTTTGATGTTCATTTGACCGATTAGTTTGTAATTGCTTTCGTCCAGTTTTTGGAATGATGAGCCGGTAAAAACTATTTCACTATAATTTTCTGTATCAAAAAAATCGGCACTCTTTAAATGCCCGTCACGGCTATCATCATTTGTATAAATCGAAGAAGCGTCAATGATTACATTGATTAGCGATTTTGTAAAATCCTCGCCATCAATTTCTGCGCTGAATTTCCTGAATTCGCCTTTCACGTTTGAAATCATCAGGTGTTTTACCCTGAATCCCAGTTCACTGTGCGATGCGTCTATTACCCATTTTGTTTTTGTTTCTACTTTAGTTTCCATTGTATTAAATTTTAAAAATTTTTACTGTTTTAATTGACACTGCAAAATTGCGCCAACCACTTGAAGTGAGGGTAACAGTATTCGGAAAATGAGTGGTAATATTTGGAAAAGCGCCCTTTTTACAGCAATTTTCTCATTTCTTCACGAAATTCGCTGGGGGTTTGCCCCGATTTCTTTTTGAAAACGCTGGTGAAATATGACTTTTCGTTGTAACCCAATTCAAAACCTATTTCAGAAATATTTTTATCTGTGCTTGTCAAAAGGTTTTTGGCTTCAATCAGTTTCCTGGTTTCTATAATTTCTGAAACGCTTTGCTGCAGGATATTCTGCGTTATCAGGTTGAGGTTGCGGCTGCTCATGAATAGTTTTTCAGCATAAAATTCAACACCCTCCGGGCGGCGAAAATTTTCTTCCAGAATTTTGAGAAAGTTTTTAAAAGTAATATTCTGGATATTTTGATTTTGCTCTTCGGGTGGCTGCAATTTTTTTCTTTCGGCTTCAATCATTGTAAACAAAGCACTCAGCAAATGCCTGATTACTGAATAATCAGGAGTTTCCTGCTTCATTTCCCCGTCCATCATTTCGCACATTGTTTCCAGCCGGTTGAAGCACCTGTCTTTTGATAAAGCTAAATTTGCCTCGTCGTGGTAATAGCAATACAGCTGGAAAGTAGTTTCAGAAATAAATTCACTTTTAAAACGCATGACCCAAATTTTGATCCTTCCGTCTTTGGCTCTTGGAACCACCCGGTGTACTTTCCCTTTTGCAACAAAAGAAACAAAAGGGGCTTCTATTGTTTCTGAGCGGAAATCGATAAAATGCTCCAGCTCGCCCTCAATACCCACAAGCAATTCTTCAAATTCGTGCTGGTGAGGCTCGTTGGTCGATGCCGCCAACCGGTCAGCTTCGGCTTGATCTACGGTGAATATTTTAAATAACTCAGTCATTGGCTGCAAAGCTATTTATAAAATGGGTATTAAAATAAATGGATGGCCTGTTTATGGAAGTTTTTAGTGGCGATATTTTTGTAGCTGTTTTTACAGTTTGATTAAGGTCGGATACATCCTTGTTTAGTGACTAACGAAAAATTAGATTGCGTCCCAGTGAAAAACATGAAAAGGTGAAATGAAACTGAAAAATTCGCTATTTTTTGTAAAATAAAAAAACTCAGACGCAAGTACTTAAAACCCAAGTACCGCGCGGATAATGAGAAAGACTCCAAAGGCTATGAGGCCCATGGCAGCGATTCGGTGGATATAGAGGATAAAGTTAGCGGTGGCGAATTTTTTAAACTGAAATGCAGCAAAACTTTTAACAATGTCGGACAGAAAAACTACCAATAAAGCTGAAGCAAAAAAAGTAAATATTAGAGTTGAATCTGCTTTGAAACGGGCTGTTACACCAACAACCAAACTTATCCAGAATATCCAGACAAAGGGATTAGCAATGTTTAATAAGAAACCTTTACCGATGTAGATTAGGGGGTGCGGTGAGTTTTTTACCAATTGTTGCTCCTGGTTTTGCTCAGCAGGCTTTGTGTTAATATTGTAAAGCCCGAAAATAATAAGCAAGCTGCCACCTATGATACCAATAGTTGAATAATTATCAGTGGCATGAAAGAGCTGAGACGAACCCACAAGCGAAAGAACAACGATAAAAATATCGTTAATAAAAATACCGAGGGCAAGCAATACTGCAGGCCAAAAACCACGTTGGATGGCGGTTTGAATGAGTGCGAAAAATGCAGGCCCGAACCCAAACAGGAAGGCAAGCGACAAGCCCAGCAATGCACCTTCTACAATTGAATTCATTCTGCAGGTGCTAGATGACTTAGAAAACCTTTCTCGCTAAGGTAGTTTTCCCAATCATTGATTCGGGAGTTTTTAAGCACACGCGGAAACTTATTGGCGCTGCCTTCTTTGCCTTTTGACTTCATGTAATCATAAAAAACAGCCGAGGGCAGCACGTTAACAAAGACTTCCTTCACAGCTTCCATTCGTTCAACGCGATAATCATCGTTGAGGTTTTTCAGGTAGCCGTCAATTTTTTGGGCAGCCAGTTTTTCATCAAGTGGGTCATCGGTGCCAATATACCATCGGTGGGCAAACAGGGACCCGTAGCGGGTTCCCATAACGGTAAATTCGTTTACTTCGATATTCATTTCATCCTGCAAAAGCTCGATAGCGCGGTTCATGTTTTCGAGCGACAGGTGTTCGCCGCAAATGCTGATGTAATGCTTGGTTCGACCTGTGATAATGATTTCGTTTTTGCTCTTGTCAACAATTTTAATGGTGTCGCCAATAAGGTAGCGCCATGCACCGGCATTGGTCGAAATGAGCAGGGCATACTCCTTGTTTTCTTCTGCTTCGGCCAAATTAACAACTGTTGGCTTTTCAATCATATTGCCGTCGCCGTCAAAATTCTCATCAGTAAAAGGTATAAATTCGAAATAAATATCATTGTCAACCACTAGTTCAAGGCCTTTAGATGAAGGGTTATTCTGAAAGGCAATATAGCCCTCGGAAGCAAGGTATGATTCGTTATAAACCATCGGTTTTGAAAAGAGTTTTTCAAAACTTTTTTGGTAAGGTTTGAAGGAAACTCCACTGTGCACGTACACTTTCAGGTTAGGCCAGATATCGTGAATGCTCTTTACTTTATAATGTTCGATGATGCGCTCCATGAGAATCTGCACCCAGGCCGGCACACCAACAATAACGCCGATATCCCAGTCGGGGGCCTTTTTAACCATTTCTTCGAGTTTGCTTTTCCAGTCGGCGGAGCGTGATATGCGCCTTCCGGGCTTGTAAAAATGCTGAAACCAAAAGGGCAGGTTACCGGCTGTAATTCCCGATAGGTCACCTTCATAATATGTGCCATTAAACTGCAGGTGGGTGCTGCCGCCAATCATCAAAAAACCTTTTTCGTAAAACTCTATAGGAAAATCATAAGTTACCATTGAAACCAACTGGCGGATGCTTGCGCGTTTAATTCCCTGGAGCATGTCGCTGGTTACGGGGATATATTTGCTAGATGCATCGGAAGTACCCGAACTTAGAGCAAAATACTTGACTTTTCCGGGCCAGGTAACATAGGTTTCACCGTTGAGTGAGCGGTACCACCAGCGCTTATAAATACTTTTATAATCGTGTACAGGGACGGTGTTACGGAATTCTTTTTCAAGGTCCTTGCCCTCGAGCATCCGCGAAAATTTATAATGCTCGCCAAAGGCAGTAAACTGAGCTTTATCCACCAGTTTTTTCAATTGCTTGAGCTGCACTTTCCCGGTGTCAAGTTTTTTCCGCTTGTTTTTTATCGGAATATTCCTGAGCGTATACGCTTGTTTGATAATGCTGCCAAGTAAGGGCATGGGTTTCTTATTTGGTGAATGGGCAAAGTTAAGAAAATTCGTTTTGCAGGTGAGCTTGATTTTGTTGGCGGATTGAATGAGAAAATAAGATCATCGATTAACGAATGATGATTTGCGAAGTTTAAAACCTAAGTACAGAAATTGTTAATCCTAGTTCGAAATTTAAAAAATAACCACAAGACCTTCCTGCCCAGCTTCATTTTTCCAATCGCGGAGCATTTTTTCTTCTTCTTTTGTTAAAATGAAATTGTTGTTTTTCACAATCAGCAGCTTCATGTTGGGCTTGTCGAGCAGTTCCCATGGGAAATTGCCGAGCAGGTTGTCCTGCACATCCAGTTCGCTTAGTGCCGCCATTTCGGAAAGGTTGGGCATGGAAACAATATGGTTGTAGCTGATGCCCATTCGTTCAATGCTTACCATTTTTCCAATCCAGTTGGGCATAATGCTTAGCTCGTTGTGGTGGATAAAAAAGTATTTCAGGTTTTGAAGATTTTGAAGCGTGTCGGGCAAAACTTTGATTTGGTTGAAAGACAAAAACAACTGTTTGAGCTTGCTGAGGCCGCCAATTCCTGGAGGGATAATTGTGATTTTATTGTAATAAAAATCGAGTTCAACCAGGTTTTTCAAATAAAAGATTTCAGGAGGGATTTCTGTAAAATCGTTTTGATAAAAAATGAGGTTTGTCATGCTGTCCAGCTCTTTGAAAGAGGGCGGGAGGCTGCTCAAATTGTTTTTTCCGAGGTTGAGTTTTCGGAGTTTTTGCAAATCGCCAATGTTTTCTGGAACGTAAACCAATCCATTTGAGCCAAGCAGCAAAGTGTTGATATTGCTTAAATTTTTAACAGATTTTTTAGTGAACCGAACCTGGTTATAATTAAGGTCGAGAAGGGTTAGCTTTTTGTTCTTTTTCAAAAAACGGGGAATACGCCTGATTTGGTTATTGCTTATTTCAAGGTATTCCAATTGCTGCAGTTTCCTGATGGAACGGGGAATGCGTTTGAAATTATTGAAGTTTAAAACCAAAGTTTTTATTGGGCTATTTTTGGGGAAATGAATTTTTTTCAGGTTGTTGCTGCTAAAGTTGGCACTTTTCAAGCTGTCGCTGCTGAAAGCTGATTTTTTAACAGACTTGAACAAGTTTTTCTCGGCATCAATTGCTATGATATACTTAAAGCGGGAAATATCAGGAAGTTCTTCAAAATAGAGGCTTTCAATGCGAAGCTTACAAATTGAATCGGAAGGGGCAGTAGCCAGTTTTTTCAGTATTGTTGCCCTTTCTTCGGTGGCCCTTTGAATAGCTTCAACCTGCATTGCCTGAAACAGAGAATCCATATTGTATTTGGTAATTGATTGAATAGAATCCTGCGGGAACAATTTCAGGGCAAATGAGAAGCAAAGAATGAACAACCAGTATTTTTTCATGGAATTAATTTTATTCAAAATTGAATTTTACTTTGACAGCAATCTTCGTAAATTTACGGTCAATTCTTGAATTATGAAAAAAGCAATTAAAATTTCTTTTTGGAGCCTTTTGGTTTTGGCAATAATTTTTGGTGGAATTATCGCATTTTTCATAGCAACCGATTTCCGCCCGGCGCCAATAATTTCTTTGATGGAAGAAAGCCACCAAACAGCAGATACCATCAAGCAAGACACGTTGGTACTGATGAGCTGGAACATAGGCTATGCCGGGCTGGGCAAGGAAATGGATTTTTTTTATGACGGTGGAAAAAAGGTCCGCCCTAGCAAAGAAATGGCAAGGAAATACCTTGACGGAATCAAATCATTTGTTCAAAGCCAGGATTCGGTTGATTTTATCCTTTTACAGGAAATTGATCTGAAAGCCAAACGCAGCTACAAAATGAACGAGGTGAAAGAAATGGCAGAAGCAGCCGGAAAGCGCTCTTTGTTTTTTGCAATCAATTACAGTGTGCCATTTGTCCCGGTGCCAATCACACAACCGATGGGCTATGTTGAAGGCGGAATGGTAAGTTTTTCAGATTTCTTTCCTTCGGAAGCTACTCGTTTTGCTTATCCACTCATCGCGCCCCGGCCCGACCGGCTTTTCCTGCTCGATCGTTGTTTTATCCTTACCCGTTTTCCTTTAAAAAATGGAAGGGATTTGGTTGTTATCAATACCCACAATTCGGCTTTTGTTTCTGACAGTTTACTAATGGCAGAGGAATTTGAAATTTTAAAAGTGAAAATGCTAGAAGAATATGCTGTCGGAAACTACGTAATTGCCGGTGGCGACTGGAACGCCAACCCGCCAAACTTTTTGCCGGAAGGCGATTATAACGGGAATAAATTTGCTGTTTGTGATATCCGGATGAATGAGAAAACCATGCCTGCCACATGGGTTTGGGCTGTTGACGCATCTGTACCTACAAACCGTTACAACGACAAAGCTTTTGTAAAAGGTGAAAACAGGACGACTACGCTCGATTATTTTTTGGTTTCACCAAACCTTGGGATTATATTTACCCAAACTGTTGACCTGGGTTTTGAAGATAGTGACCACAACCCGGTTTTTATAAAGATTTTTTTGAAAGAAAATTAAGCAGAAATCAAATTACTTTTTGCTGCAATTTCCACCAGCGCTCCGGAATTTCTTGGTTCAGCGCAGTCATATAATCATTGTAGGAGCAGGGAACAAACTGGTGGCGGCGGTATTTTTTGTTTACCTTATTTTTAAAATTCACCAACATCCACCAGCGGTCAGATTTTTTGCTTTTTAGAAAAACAAGTTCTTCGTTCACCGCATCCAGGTTGACAATATACTTGACGTAATTATCCTGGCTTTTCTCGGGCTGGTCACCTTTGCGGTTCATAAAACCATCAATAAAATACCAAATCATTTGTGCCATCAGTTGGGCCGATTGGCCGCGGGTATCAAGTTTTGGGTTGTATTCATAAAAACCAACGCTGCTCAGTTTATCGCTCAGACCTGCATAGCGACTGATACGGCAAATTTCGTCGCCTGTAAAACCATTTGGGCCTGCATAAAAGCAACCCGGCGAATCGCCATACCTAACGGACGAAAGGTCGAAACTGACAATATCCGCATTGCGCACCATTGGCTCGGTTTCTTCCATTTCCTTCCTGACAACGCCTAGCCGTTCTACATCGAAAAATAGGTTTTTCATCAGCGATACTGCTTCCAGGTCAACCAGGTAAGATTGGTAGCCGATATTGGTAAAATTGAAAAGAAAATTTGGCTGGTGCAGAATAATCCGGCTGATATAGGACCTTGAATTCAATTCATGCTCGTCGTGGCCAATATCAAATTGCGGGTCGATGGCAGCTATATTAATCACTTTGCCGATGTGTTCGTAAGCAAGGTAGTTGGCATAAGTAATATCCTGGCTTCCGCCAATGATAATGGGGACAATATTTTGGGTTAAAAGGTATGCAACGGCTTCTTTTACGGCAAAATAAGTGTCGTCTTTGGAGTGGCCTTTTTTGATATTCCCGAGGTCGGCTACCTTTAAGTTGTTCCAGTGTGAATAGGTTGAATACAAAACATCCCTCACTTGGTTCGGGCCAGATTCACAACCAGTATTTTCGAGTGCTCCACGCTCTTCCATCACACCAAGGATGGCCAATTTTATTCCTTCGAGTTCCGGAAATTGGCTGTTTTCGTTGTAAATACTGATGAGGTTGCCAAGCCTGTTTTTATCAGTGGGTTTTGAAAAATCGTGGCCGTCGAGGCTGACAGGTTCAAAATAAAGGCTAATATCCATTAATTGTTGATTTCGTTCGAGGGACGAAATTAAGGAATAATAACTTTACTTTTTTCTTTTAAAACTCCGTTTCTTTGGTAAATTATTTGGATCCTT
>DATCTB010000603.1:0-2219 GCA_036568185.1 Bacteroidales bacterium
ACCCAATTCATCGGTAATCTGAACAATATTGCTACCATCAATATCGCAGGTATAAAGTTCCAAATCGCCAGAACGGTCAGAAGTAAAAACAATTTTATCGCCTTGTGCAGAAACTGTAGCTTCGGCATCATATCCCGGCCCGCTAACCAGTGTATCAACAACTTCGCCTTTCAAATTGGCAACATAAATATCAAAATCAGGATAAATAGGCCAAACATATTTTCCATCTTCCCTGGCTTCCGGATTTGGAGGACAAGAATCTCCACCCGAACGGGTAGATGCATATAATATCGTTGAATCGCCAGGCATAAAAAAGGAACAGGTTGTTCTGCCCAGATTTTCGCTTATCAATTTAGGAATTTCATCTTTCATATCGCCATCACTGAAACTGAAAGTGTAGATTTGGTCGCACATAGCATTCCAGTCTGGATTTTTTGCCTGGAAGGCAATCATAGAATTATCAAAACTGAAATAAGCTTCAGCATTATCACCTCCAAAGGTTAGTTGCTTTATATTGGCTAAATGTTTTTCCTGGGGATAATGAATCGCCGAATCATTAGCTTGATTTTCATTTGTTTGCTGCCGATTACCTGCATTCTCGCAAGAGTAAAACATTATTAGGTTCAAAAATAAAACTGCAAATATTAAATTGAATTTTCTTTTCATTATCATTTATTTAGATGGGTAAAATTATAAGAGCGGCAAAAATATCAAATTAATTTAAAGGTTCAATCCAAAAAGAGAAAGGAATGAATAATTACCGAATGTTTTCACTATCCATAAATTTCTAATTTTGGCTGCTTACTTTTATTCTATATTTGATTTCAAATCAAAATCTAAAATCCATGAAAAATAAGTTAGAGATTGACAAAAAAGTCGGTCATGCAATCAATATAACGCTTAAGGTAGCTTTGCTTTTTGGCTTATTGTATTTATGTTTTATGATAATACAACCGTTTGTAGCCATTGGTTTTTGGGCATTAATTATAGCTGTAAGTGTTTATCCGCTATTTGAAAAGTTGGTTAATGTTCTAAATGGTCGTAAAAATTGGGCAGCGGTAATTATCACTCTGATATTAATGGCAATTATTGTAGTTCCTGGTGAAATGTTTGTTCAATCTGTAGTGAAAGGTGTAATTAAAAATGCACCTGATATCGAATCAAGAGACTTTACCATCCCAATGCCAGATGAAAAGGTGAGGGAATGGCCTATAATTGGTGATCTTGTTTTTGAAAAATGGAGAGATTTGTCTAACCATACAGTTGAAACTTTATCTGCCTATACGCCGCAATTGAAGGCAGTCGGGCAATGGATTATTAATGCGATAAAAGATATTGGCATTGCTTTTTTTCAGTTCTTTATTGCAATTATTTTGGCTGGTATTTTACTGGCAACTTCCGACCAGGGAGCCAATTTTATAAGAATGTTGTATTCCAAAGTAATTGGTGAAAAAGGAATTGAATTTGCAAAACTTACCGAAATTACCATCCGAAATGTAACCAATGGAGTGCTGGGAGTAGCGCTTGCACAGTCACTTCTTGCAGGTACAATTTTCTTACTGGCAGGCGTTCCCCTGGCAGGTTTGTGGGCTCTGTTTTGTTTTGTTCTTGCAGCTGCACAAATTGGCCCGGGTCCTGTAATTTTTGGTGTAATTGCTTACTTATTTATCACTCAATCAACGGTTTTCGCTATTGCATGGACGATTCCACTTATCCTGGTAACATTCGTTGATAATATTCTTAAACCGCTTTTGATGGGAAAAGGTGCGCAGGTTCCAATGATGGTAATATTTTTGGGTTCAATTGGTGGTTTTATTCTCTCCGGAATTTTAGGGCTTTTTTTGGGCGCAATTATTTTGGCCCTCGGCTACAAATTTTTAATTTCCTGGATACAGGATGAGCCGTTAGAAGAAGAAATGTAATTTATGAGGGAAATCTATCTGCATTCACTGAAATCCAGGTAAAAGCTAACAATTTCAATTGCTTCAGCAGCTTCCTTTACATCATGAACCCTTAAAATATTGGCGCCATTAAGCAAAGAAATAGTGTTGAGAATTGTTGTGCCATTCAAAGCTTCAGAAGGTTTAGTTCCGATAACTTTGTTGATCATTGATTTTCTGGAAATACCTCCTAAAATTGGAAGCTCGTTTAAACGCAAATCTTCCAGATGGTTCAAAATAGAATAATTACAACGCAGTGTTTTTCCAAAACCAAAGCCA
>DATCTB010000604.1:0-3469 GCA_036568185.1 Bacteroidales bacterium
TGCAGAATTAATAAGCTGTATGTTATATCAAAAGTCCAGATGAGGTTATTGACAGCTATCTCAAGAAAAACAAGCCAAATTCCACGGGTTAATAAAAATTTTGAAAGCTCAGGCTTTGTTTTTTTACTGCCGTATAAAAATGCTGAAGTTCCTGCCAGAAAAATAAAGGCCGGCGCGCAGTTGTGCGTGATAAAACGGGTGAAAAATAAAAAAGGTGTCGTTGTGTCGAGGTCAGTGGGGTTAATAAAGAACGAACCGTAATGAAAGTAATCACGAACATGGTCCAAGGCCATAATAACCATGGCGAGCCCCCTTAAAATATCAATAGATTCTATCCTGGAAGATTTGAGTTGAGCCATAAATTAGCACTGTTAGTGTGGTGGTTAATTGGAAATGCAAAATATAAAAACCCCAAAAATAAATTTATTTGTAAACTACTCCCAAAAAAAATATTTGAATGGGAAAAATCTATTGTGCTTCTTTCTTAAGCAATTTTGAAAACGGCAAAGCCGTTAAGCCATGCAAAACAATACTTAAAACTATGGTGCTAACAATGGTGGTAACAAGAGCAGGCATATGTGGTAAACCAATATCAAGAATCATGACCAAAAACACGATGCTGGCAAGCCCGCGTGGGCCGAACCAACCGATAAAAAGTTTCTGTTTGATTATTTCGCCTGAATTAATCAATGATAAAAATACCGGAACCATCCTGATTAGTGTTAAACTTAATAATGAATAGAACACAATTTCCAAGGTTAAATGGCTTATAATTAAATTGATTACAAAAGCCCCAAAAAATAGCCAGGTGATTAATGAGATTGTATCCCCCATACCCTCTGCGGCTGATACCAATTCGGCTTTGTTGGCTTTATGAATTTTACCAAACAACAACCCACCTGAGAAGGTTGCAATAAATCCACTTCCTCCAAGGGATTGTGCAACCGCAAAACAACTAATTATCAGGGCTATCATAATAATTGGTTTCCATGATTCGGTTATCCAGTTTTTTTGCTGGCTGTATCGAATGAGGTAGTCAGCAATAAAAGTAAACCCTAAGCCCGCAGCAGCGCCTATGCCAATTTGCTCTGCAAATAACCCAAGCGCATATTGAAAACTTATTTTATCTGCGCTGATATCAAAAAAAGCGATAAACAACAATAAAATCGGGACACTGATTCCATCGTTCAAGCCACTTTCAATATTGAGCGCCTCTTTTATTTTTGAAGGGACAATCGGGCTATTGACAACCGGCTTGCCCAGTGCCGCATCAGTTGGCGCCAGGATGGTAGCGAGAATGCCGAGTTCAATCCACGTAAAATCCTGGAAAATAGAATATCCAACAACGGCACCGGCAATTATGGTGAGTGGCAATCCAATCAACAACAACCTGGATGGCAAGCCAATATTGTGTTCAAATTCACGCAGGTTTGTCTTGGAGGCATCGGTGAATAAAACAAGGGCAAGAGCCAACTCTGCCATCACTTTGAACACTTCGCTGTTTAACGAAAAATCTAAAACATCCAGAAAAAGCGGCCCAATCGCCAATCCAATCAAAAGCGCGATGATAGGCCCGCTAATGGGCAATTTATCTACCTTCCCGGCAAGAAGGCTGTAAATAAAAATAAAGCAAGCAACGATTACTAAATAAATATAAAACATGCTATGTATTTAAAATGGCTGAATACCGGATAATTCTTTTTCAAAACAAAAACTGTTTTCAACATGGGCATACTGCCCGTAATTGGGAATAATTTTATACCCATTCTTTTTGTATAAACGAATTGCATCGGGCTGGTTTATACCGGTTTCAAGAATACATTTTTTGAAATATAGCTCTTTTGCCCACAGTTCTAATTCTTTCAAGACCAAAGTAGCGATTCCTTTCCCACGATGCCCTGACAAAACAAACATTCTTTTTATTTCCATCACTTCTTCGGAATATTTTTTAATGGCACCACAAGCAATGGGCTTATCACCTTCGTAACCAACTAATACATGATGAATAGAATCTATTTTATTGTATTGCGCATAAAATGAATGGTCTTTCCCATCGCTAATTGCCAATTCTTTGTCCAATTCAATATTGAGTTTTTGAAAATCGGTGCTTTCTGAATTTGTTCTTTTTATGTGCAGCATAGACAATTATTCCGCATAAAAATCAATCATTTTTTGAATTGCATCCTTGCAAACCGGGCAAAAATGATCGCCTTTAAAAGTGTTCATCATGCAGTCCTGCATTGGGCGGTAAACGCCTTTGGCAACGTAACCACCGCCTTCAAACACACCCAATGTATCCAGGTATTCTGCTGTAGAAGGTGTGGGGATGGGAGTTTTTTTGTTTAGCATGGGTTTCCATTTTGCATCAAAATAAACAAGGGTGGTTATGTTCGGTTCCCAGGGTTCCACTTTCAAATTATAAAAATCGTTGTACGAAGTGGACGAATCAAAATATTCGTCAGCCAGCCCGGCAAAACCATGCCCGAATTCGTGGATGAAAATTTTGGCTGCTTTTGCATTGCTGTTCACGCTCACGTTATAATAATTGTAAATCGCCCCACCGCCATATTTGGCATTGTTCACCAAAATATATATCTGGTCGTAAGGTGCGTTGGCTGCAAGGTCGCGGACGCTTTTATCGTCGAAAGTCATGCAGTAGCGCTCACTGTCGAACGTGTAAAACGAGGTATTCATCAAAGTACTTTTCCAAACCGAATCAGCCGGAATATCAGTTCCAGACTCGGGCGAAGGCGCCAGCACCGCGTGAATATTGAATTTATCCTTGTTTTTTGGATAGGGCTCAAAAATGAAAAAATTATCGGCAAAGGTTTGGCAATCAGCTATAAATTGTCCCATTTCTTCTTCAGAATAGCCTTCAGGCAAAATGACAACATCAAGCTTGGTTGACGGGTCGCCGGAGTGCAGCACCTCGAAAGATGGGTAAACCATCCGCCTGTCTCTTTTGATAAAATAATTTTTCGGGTCGGCAACATATTCAAATTTCTTTTCCCAGTTTCCATCCCAGTTCCGGCTGTACAGTTCAATCCTTACTTTTTGTTTTGGAAAAGGAATCACAACCGTTTCCGAGAGCGAACGCCAGGTTTCCTTCGATTCGTCAGTGGTTTGCCATTCTTCAAAAAGCGTGGAATAGCCCCTTGAATAAAGCAGCGAATCGTTTTCCAAATTAAAAACTTTCACATAACTGTTGCCATAATTGAAGGTGTCAACCAAATTGGTGTGCGAGCCGCCCCAGTAAGGTTCGGCAATCAGTTCATCGAACGAATAGATTTCCGTGTCGTGGTTGCCGGTGCGGTAATAATCCATCCGCAGGGTTTTGTTTTCAAAATATTTATCGAACTGAGCCTGGGCTGCAAGGCTTATAAACACAAGCGAAACGAGGATAATATTTTTCATATAATAATTTGATTAAAAAGTGTTTGCCAAAAATAAAGGAAAAAGTCAGATATCT
>DATCTB010000605.1:0-3872 GCA_036568185.1 Bacteroidales bacterium
GCCAATACGTTTTTCGTAAATGAAATATCCAAATCAGGCCTTATTTCTGCTCCTGCTGCATCTTTCCTTACAATTTTCCCTTTCATGGCCCCTTCTTCAGAAATTGTATATCCCAAGTATTTACCATGGTGAAGATGAGAAGACGAAAAAACCATGAACTTGCCCTGGTCGTATAAAATTACCGGAAGCGGAACGCTAACATGTGTTTCCCCAATGGTCATTATATGCCATTCGTAGGCATCGGTAATATGTTCAATAATCATTTCGCCCGCGTTGAAATATTCTTCAACCATTGCCTCGTCGTGCTGAATTTCATGCTTTTCCTGGCTTTCAGACATTTCGTGCTGGGCAAAAACCGGCGAAGAAAGCCAAAGCATCAGGGTAAGGATGAACCCAAACACTGCAGTCGTCCTTATAACTATTGAATTATCATTCATTTATGTAGGAAAAGATTGTCTTTTAATTTGGGTGCAATTTTACGAATAAATGCTGGATTTCAAAAGTGATTTTTTTAATTAATTTACAATCTGGATTTTAAACTTTCAAATCACTTTTTTTAGAAATCAGTTCATTTAACTTGATTTTTGAAAATATAAATTGTAATTTCACAAACAATCAAAAACCTTTATAAAATGAAAAAATATTTACCGTTTTTTTTCGTGGTCCTGTTTGCATTTTCATGCAATTCACCAGAAAAACAAATTGATTTAGAAACAGAAATTACAGAAATTGAAAACGCGCTCGAAAAGTACATTATGGCTAATGAAAAAGAGGATTTCGCTCTGATTGAATCCATCTGGGCACCTCAAGCTGATATTGTGCTATATGGAACCGACTCAGACGAAAGACTTGTGGGTTGGGAAAATATTCGGGAGGCAATTAAAAGACAGTTTGCTTTGATTGAAAACACTTACATTTCAGCGAGCGAACAGATAATTAATGTTAGCGAATGCGGCAATACTGCCTGGTTTGCTGAACGACTGAATTACAATTTCATCTACAAAGGAACTGCACATAGTTACGATAATATCCGTTTTACTGGAGTTATGGAAAAAATAGATGGGCGCTGGGTAATTGTGCAAGCCCACCTTTCGCTGCCAGCCAGTTCAAAAGTAATTAAATAAAAACCTGTTTTAAGTTTTTTTAAAATTCCCCTTTATGCAATTGATGTTTCAATTTGTATTTGATTGCTATCTTTGCTGCCCAATTTTTATATAAAGAAATGAAAAAATTAGCTTTTTTAGTACTGATTGCACTGGCGATTGTTTCCTGTGACCAGGCAAAAGTTTCGAAAAACGATAATTCTGATAGTCAGGCAGATCAACCTATTAAGTTAGAAGCTGCTAAATCTGAACAAGATCAGCAAAACGAAAACGAAGGCATCATTGTTACCAGGAATCAATCTCCGGGCAGCCCCTCGATGATGACTCAGGAGGACAATGAAAGAGTAAAAGCTGCCTATGAAAATGCCATCCAGTATTATCAACAGGGACAATTACAAGCTGCCGCTGAAGAGTTTGAAACAGTGCTGCAGTTTTACCCCGAAAACCCAAGGGCATTGTATTATATGGGTAAAATCTATTACGAGTTAAACGATTATGACCTGTCCTTGAAATATTATGAAAAGGCCCTTGGAAATAATATCAACGATTCGCTTTCAACCCTTGCCATCGGAATGATTTATTACCAGGAAAAAAATATGGAAAAAGCGATGGAATATTACAACATGGCCGTTGATGGTTTCCCCAACTATGGGCTTGCCTACTACAACCGCGGTACACTTTATGGTCAGTTAAAAAGGTACGACTTATCCCTGGCTGATTTGAACAAATCAATCGAATTGGATAAAACTAACCCAAATGCTTACCTCAACAGGGGCTTGGCATTTTATTACCTGAAACAAATGGACAATGCCTGCAAAGACTGGAGCAAAGCTGCTGATATGGGACTCGCAGAAGGAAAAAAGGCGGTGGATATTTATTGTAAGAAATAATTTGAAAATGTGGGAATTTGAAAATTTGAAAATGACAAAAAAAATCCCGGCTACTTTGGAAGACCGGGATTTTTCGTTTTATCAATTAATTTTTATTCAGCCAGAATCAGTACTTTATTATCAAGAACTTCAATCACACCTCCATTGATTTCATAAAACTCATCCTTACCGCCTTTGCTTTTGCGTACTTTCACTTTTCCTTTTTTTAAAGCAGAAATAAGCGGGGCATGGTTGTTCAGAATTTCAAAAGAACCATCAATCCCGGGAAGCTGCACTAATTCAGCTTCTCCTTCATAAATGGTTTTGTCGGGTGTAATAATTTCCAGGTTCATTGCTGTGTGTTATTTGCTTTCTTCAAGCATTTTCTTTCCTTTGTCAATAGCTTCATCAATCGTTCCAACAAGGTTGAAAGCTGCTTCAGGATATTCATCCACTTCGCCGTCCATAATCATGTTAAATCCTTTGATAGTATCTTCGATGGATACAATAGTTCCTTTCAGCCCGGTAAATTGCTCGGCTACATGGAAGGGTTGAGATAGGAAGCGCTGAACCCTGCGTGCACGGTGAACAATCAACTTGTCTTCTTCTGACAACTCATCCATACCCAGGATGGCGATAATATCCTGCAATTCTTTGTAGCGCTGCAAAATTAACTTCACTCGTTGTGCTGTGTTATAATGCTCGTCGCCAACAACGTCGGGAGTCAAAATACGGGATGTTGAATCAAGTGGGTCAACGGCTGGATAAATACCCAACTCAGCAATTTTACGGCTTAATACTGTTGTAGCATCAAGGTGGGCAAAAGTAGTCGCCGGTGCAGGGTCAGTCAAGTCATCAGCAGGCACATAAACCGCTTGTACTGAAGTAATTGACCCACGTTTGGTTGAAGTAATACGCTCCTGCATAATACCCATTTCGGTAGCCAAAGTAGGTTGGTAACCTACGGCTGAAGGCATACGGCCAAGCAGAGCTGAAACTTCAGAGCCAGCTTGTGTGAAACGGAAAATATTATCAATGAAAAACAAAATATCGCGGCCGCCGGTTTTTTCGTCGCCATCGCGGAAATATTCAGCTACTGTAAGCCCAGAAAGTGCAACTCGAGCACGGGCTCCGGGTGGTTCGTTCATCTGGCCAAAAACAAGCGTAGCCTGCGATTCAGCAAGTTCCTTGCGGTCAACTTTTGAAAGGTCCCAACCGCCTTTTTCCATATCTTCTTTAAATTCTTTTCCGTAACGGATTACATTCGATTCAATCATCTCTCGGAGCAAATCATTTCCTTCACGGGTACGTTCGCCGACTCCGCCAAACACTGACAAACCAGCATATGACTTTGCGATATTATTAATCAATTCCATGATAATAACAGTCTTTCCTACTCCGGCTCCACCAAACAAACCAATTTTCCCACCTTTTGAATATGGCTCTATCAGGTCGATAACTTTGATACCGGTGTATAAAACTTCCTTGGTCGTGGTCAGGTCTTCAAATTTTGGTGGTTCGCGGTGGATGGCATAGCGTTTTTCCGACTCAACTTCACCTAAGCCATCAATTGCATTGCCAATTACATTGAACAAACGGCCTTTTATCTGGTCGCCAGTTGGCATCGAAATCGGGCTGCCCAAAAGCACTACTTCAGTACCTCTTTTCAATCCGTCGGTCGAATCCATCGCGATGGTGCGGATGGTATTGTCGCCGGTAGCTTGTTGTGCCTCAAGAATCAACTTTTCGCCGTTCGGGCGCGTTACTTCAAGGGCATCGTAAAGGTTTGGCAAATACTCTTCTTTTTCAAAAACTACGTCTACTACAGGGCCGATAATCTGTGCAATCCGGCCTACATTTTTGTTACTCATAAAACGCTATGATTAAAGGAATTTAACGT
>DATCTB010000606.1:0-4599 GCA_036568185.1 Bacteroidales bacterium
ATCAATGAGTGGTCATACTGGTATGGCGGCGACGGGGAAAGTGAAGCAAAAGGTTTAGTGGTATTGGATGATGGGTCTTTTGTGGCAAGCGGATTTACCAATGCTTTCGGCGCAGGAAATTCTGATATGCTCCTGATGAAAGTAGATAGTTTAGGAATTCTTAAATGGAGCAGAACCTATGGGAGCGAGTATTATGAGACATCCAGGTCTTTAACCAAGACCAATGATGGAGGCTTTGCTTTGGCTGGACGTTACAGAAACGATCTCATTCAGAACTATGATATGTGCCTCATTAAAACGGATGCAAACGGGGATACATTGTGGTCGAAAAATTACGGCGGGCCGGGAGATGACGTGGCAAATTGTGTAAAACAAACCTCTGATGGTGGCTTTATACTCGTGGGTTCTACCATTGATGCAGACTTGGGCACAAAGAACTATTATGTGGTAAAAACGGATGCCAACGGGACTTTGCTATGGAGCAGGGCATTTGGTGGGGAGGATGACGATGAAGCCTATTCAGTAGAACAATCCAATGATGGAGGTTACATAATTGCAGGAGCTACAAATAGTTATGGGGCCGGCGATTTAGATATCTATGTGGTAAAAATAGATGCCAATGGAAATGGAATCTGTAATCTTACTGAAATGGAAACCATTGAAACCAGGATATTTCCAATTGTCAACAAACCAACATTATTAGCTTATAGCCAACCACTCGGCCATATTGCCACTTCTGCATTTGTGGGCTTTGGTGGTGAATTGGGCGTACCTTGCTTAATAGACGAAATCAATGAACCAGCGGCGCCAAAGAAAACGCATATTTATCCAAATCCCTTAATTGCCAATGCTACAATTATAGTTGATGAAGTTTTGGAAGGCACTTCCTTTGAACTATTCGATATCATGGGGAAACAGGTGAAATACTTGCCCCTCAACCAATCCAGAACAACCTTTACGAAAGGCAAACTTGAAAGTGGGTTGTACATATACTACATTAGAAATAGGAATTCGATAATTAGCCGGGGAAAACTGTACGTTCAATAAAAATGAAGAAGAAGAAGAAATGGCATATTCAGTATTAAAACTTTTGTAAACCTGCTTTGTCAAAAGTTTGCAAAAGGTGGTTTTTATGAAATAATCAAAAGTTTTTTTTTTGCCCTGGTAGAAGTAAAACGCTACCAGGGTTTTTTGTTTATAGATAAAAATTGTAATGGTTTTTCTCATTGTGCAAGAATCAGATAAAAATTAAGCGTTATAAAAAGGCTTTGGGATGAAACTTAAAACTGAAGAATTAGCAATTATTCATCTCATTTTTTAATTGATATATTTCCATAAATTTATCGCCCGGTATTAAATCCAATTTTCAACAGTAATCAGACCACTTTATGAGAAACATTTCTATCTTGTTATTAGCGCTAAGCATTTCATTTTTGGCAAAAAGCCAGGAAGCTTTATTAACCACCGCCGAAAAAACCAATTATGAAAAAACCTCAACCTACGATGAAGTGATGGCATTTATAAGTGGATTGGAAAGTTCGCCATACATGCGTTTGGAAACCATTGCTACAAGCATCGAAGGGCGAAAAATACCACTAATGGTTATTGGCAACCCATTGCCACAAAATTTATCACAAGTTGGGGATGGGCGCATTGTCGTTTACATCCAGGCTAACATTCATGCAGGAGAAATTGAAGGCAAGGAAGCAACGCAAATGCTTGCCCGCGATTTGCTGAAAAATCCTGAATCGGACATCATGAAAAATGTAGTCATTCTGATTAACCCCATTTTAAATGCTGATGGAAATGAAAAATTTAGTGAAGAAAACAGGACAAACCAAAATGGCCCCAAAAGCGTTGGCATCCGCTACAACGGCCAAAACCTCGACCTGAACCGCGATGCAATGAAACTGGAAACACCCGAAATAAGGGGCGTTGTTGAAAATGTTTTGAATAAATGGGACCCGGCTATTTCAGTGGATTGCCACACAACCAATGGCTCATTCCACGAAGAGCCAACCACTTTTATTTGGATGATGAACCCCAATGCCGACCGAAAACTGATTAATTTCATGCGTGACGACATGATGCCAAAGGTTCATCGTACGCTTTGGGACAAATACGATGTGGAAAACATTTATTATGGTGAATTTATTGACCGCATGGATTACAGCAAAGGCTGGGTTTCAGACGCAGTAGAACCCCGTTATCTTGTAAATTACATAGGTGTTAGGAACCGCTTATCTATTTTGAACGAAAATTACGTTTATGCCGACTACAAAACACGGGTAAATGCTTGCTACTATTTGCTTACAACAATTCTTGAATATGCTGCAAAAAACAAAATGGAGATTAAAAAGCTTCTTAATGAGGCTGATGAGGCAACCATTTTAAAAGGTTTGAACCCAGCGGTTACTGATTCATTTGCCTTAAAATATGATGTCAAGCCAACTCCCGAAAAAATCACAATCAAGGCCATTGAGGCAGATACTATTCCCGGAATGAAAGGGTATTGGAGTTTTAAACAAAGTGGCCGAAAAGTAACTATATCGGTTCCTTATTTCGCTGATTATTTCGCTACGGAAAGTATAAGGTTTCCTTACGCTTACATTTTATCAGTAGCAGAGCCGGATGTTATTGACAACCTCAAAACTCACGGCATTGTATTGCAGAAATTGACCGAAGAAACAACATTAACAGTTGAAACATATAAAATCAAAGACTTAAAGGGCGCTGACCGTTTGTTCCAGGGGCATTATACCAACAAGGTTGAAGGAGAATTTATTGTTGAAGAAAAAACCTTCCCGGCAGGTACTATTATAATTCCTACTGCGCAGAAGCTGGGTTGGCTGGTGGCTTACCTGCTTGAACCGCAAACCGACGATGGGCTGCTGGTGTGGAATTATTTTGACCGCTACCTTGTTCCGCAATGGGGAGGAGATTATTATCCATATCCTGTTTACCGGGTGGTTGAAAAAGCTGAAATTTCTACTTCAAAATGAAAACATTTTATAATTGTTTGTAATTCACACTTATAATAATGAACACCGATCTGCCTGCGACAGGCAGGTTAACGAATAATGAATTAAGATTTACTTGTCTCACGCCAATTTCAAGTCAAAAATCTTAAATTGTTAATCCTTGTTCGATATTGATTTTAAAAAAATCATCTTACTTTGGCGCCCCTTTTTTGTAGCATTGCATCTTTGAAGGTCAAGATATCAGGAAAACAAATAAGAAAACCCTTTGCTTCCAGATTGCAAACCTGGAAGAGCTCATGAAAAGTGGATTCCTGATAATTCCTAACGGAATTTCAGGAATGTAACACTACTTTTTCTTCATTCCTACGAATCCCGATAGCTATCGGGAGGAATCCATAATTCACTCTCGCTGGTCGGGATTTGTAATCCCGGCTTAAAGGACTTTGGATTTTAAATCCATAACCCTTTGCTTCCAGATTGCAAATCTGGAAGAGCTCATGTCTTCAGGAACGAAACCCTAACCACGCAAGCTCGCCAATTGCTCTTCAATCACAGCAATGCGGGCTTCGGCGTCGGCTTGTTTTTTGCGTTCGACATTGACAACGGCTTTAGGTGCACCGCTGACAAAGCGCTCGTTCGATAATTTTTTCATTACTGAAGTAAGGAAGCCTTTGGTATAATTCAGCTCTTCGGTAAGTTTACTTATTTCAGATTCTATATCAATAACACCTGCTAATGGAATATAAAATTCCTGAGAACCAATAGTGAAAACTACAGCGCCATCGGGCTTTTCAGGCACAAATTCAATTTTTTCAATATTGCCCAGTTTGGCAACAACCGGGTAAAAAATGCACATTGCCTGCTCGCCTTCTTTCACTATTAAATTAATGCTGTCGCGGTTCAGGATATTCTTTTCTTTTCTCACCGTCCTAACGCCGGTGATAATCTGTTCCGCTTTATCAAAAGCTGCAAGTAGCTTTTTATCCACTTTTGCCGAAACAGGCATTTTGGCAATAATAATATCATCGCCCGCTTTTCTATCGCGAAGCAAATGCCAGATTTCTTCAGTAATAAAAGGCATAAACGGATGAAGGATTTTCATCAGTTTTTCAAAAAATACGACAGTGGCTTCATGGGTTGCTGCATCGATGGGTTGTTGGTACGCTGGTTTTACAATCTCGAGGTACCAACTGCAAAAGTCGTCCCAGATTAGTTTGTAAGTTTCCATCAAAGCATCCGAAATGCGGTATTTGTCAAAATTCCCTTCGATGCTTGCCAGCGCTTTGTTCAGCCTGGCTTCAAACCACTGAACGCCAAGTTTACTGCTTTCAGGTTGTTCTATTTTGGAGTCGATTTCCCAGCCTCTTAACAAACGAAGTGCATTCCAGATTTTGTTGGAAAAATTTCTCCCTTGCTCAACAAGTGCCGGGTCAAATGGCAAATCATTCCCCGCGGGGGCTGTCAACAGCATCCCAACACGAACGCCATCGGCACCAAATTCATCAATCAAACCAAGCGGGTCGGGCGAATTGCCGAGGGTTTTCGACATTTTCCTACCCTGCAAATCGCGGACAATTCCGGTAAAATAAACATTTTTAAAAGGAACCTGGTTCTTGTA
>DATCTB010000607.1:0-4285 GCA_036568185.1 Bacteroidales bacterium
ATTTGCCAGATTCATGGAAAAGTATGCAGCTAAACTTTGATTTTAAAGGTGTAAACTTTCAATTGAAAGCCGAAAAAAATCAAGTGGCGATTTCTGCGAATAAAGTTTCTGAGGCTATTGTAAAAGGTAAAAGTGTGAAGCTGGAAGCGGGGAAGGAAATGGTTATTAGTTTTTAGTCATTGGTTATTTGTTAATAGTCATTAGTTATTAGTCATTAGAAGCTAGGTAGGTAAAGTTGATTTAAAAAATTATTTGGTGAATCTTTGTGTCTTAGTGACTTGGTGGCAAAAAAATAAAATTAAAAAAATGCAAAACGATATAATTAACATAAAAAAGAACCACATCCAGGCAGCAGAGTTTGTGCTGGAAAAGGTGATGGAAAAATTCGACGGCAGCAAATTTATCATTGCCGTTGCAGGCGAGGTAGCCTCAGGAAAAACAACGCTTTCCTATCTTATAGGCAGGATGTTGAAAATGAAAGGCATCCGTTCAAAAATTATCGATTTGGGAGATTTTTATACAGTTCCACCCATCGAAAGAGCCATCTGGCGCGAGAAAAACGGAATAGAAAGTATTGGCATCGAAGAATACGACTGGGGAACCATCAACAACACCATAGACAGTTTTCTTGAAGATTCGGGCGCCAGCGTTCCATCTGTTGATTTGCTCAACGACCACGTTGACGAAATTCTCTGCAGTTTCAAGGATATTGAAGTGCTCATAATTAACGGTCTTTATGCCTTTCACTGCAAACAAGTTGATTTCAAGGTTTTTATTGAATTAACCTACCGGGAAACCTACGAAGCACAAAAATATACGGGAAAAGAAGAGTTGAACAGTTTCAGGAAAAAAATCCTGAAAAAGGAACACGAAGTTGTGAAGCAACAGAAGAAAATTGCCGATACTTTTATTGATTTTAATGTATTTTTAGATTCATATCATTTATAAAAACTTACCACCATGCTTGAAGATGTTTTATTGATTCAGGACAAACACCGTGCTGCGGCAGCTTCTATTCTTGAAGTAATTTTAAAAAATAAAAAAGACAAATACATCGTTGCCATTTCCGGCGAATCAGGTTCAGGAAAGTCTGAATTGACGCATGTTATTGCCAAAGAATTGCGCAAACACGGCATTTTTGCCAAACCCATCCACGTTGATAATTTTTACAATACCCTTCCATTGGAACGTACCAAATGGCGCATCGACAATGGAATTGAAAAAGTTGTCGGGCTTACTGAATACAGGTGGGACGATATCAACCGCGTAATTTCTGATTTTAAAAACGGAAGAAAATCAAGCATGCCCTGTGTTGATTTGGTCACCGAGCAAATTGACGAGCTAACCACAGATTTCAAGGATATTGACATGTTAATTATTGACGGTTTGTACGCCATCAATACCGAGGGCGTTGACTTGCGCGTGTATATCGAACTTACTTATCACGAAACGAAAAAGGCACAAACCGACCGTGGAAAAGAACCGCAGAATGAATACAGGATGCGGGTTTTGGAGCGTGAGCACCAGGTAGTGCTATCAATAAAACCAAAAGCAGATTTATTTGTGAATATGGATTACCAGGTGGTGAAAGCCAAATAATTACAAGGCTTCCTTCACTTTATCCTGGATAAACAATACGCTTATTCCTCCCAGAATCATTAGTACGCCAGCCATCAGGATAGAATAGAGCGGGTCGCTATTGAAGAAATACTTTAATATCATTCCCCCAAAAATTCCATTTATTATTTGAGGAATGGTAATTGACATATTGAACAAGCCCATAAACATCCCCATCTTTTTCGGAGGGATTGAATTAGCCAGCAAAGCATACGGCATAGCCAAAATGCTTGCCCAGGCCAGGCCAATACCAATCATAGGAACGATGAGGTAAACCGGGTCCTGAATGATAGAAAATGACAGGAATGAAAGCCCGCCAATAACCAAAGCCGCCATGTGCGTAACTTTGCGGGTGATATATTTTGCAACTACGGGCAGCATCAATGCTACAATGGCAGAAAATCCATTGTAAATCCCGAACAAAATACCAACCCAGTTACCTGCATCCTGATAAGCTGCTGAATTTGGGTCGGAAGTGCCATAAAAGTGTTGGGCTACGGCTGGCGTAGTATAAACCCACATTGAGAAAAGGGCAAACCAGGAAAAGAACTGGACAATAAGTAATTGCCACATCTTTTTGGGAATTTTAAACCCTTTGCTTTCTTCTTTTACTTCTTCTTCGCTTTCATAAAAATCTGGGGGATATTCTTCCGTGCGGACTACTGTCCATATTATTGTTGCCAATAAAACTGCTGCACCAAAATAGAAAGAGAAAACAACGTTGGGCGGTACAAGCCCGGCTCCGGAAGCTTCTTTTGAAATGCCCATCCAATTGGCAAGGATATACGGCAACCATGAACCAATTACAGCTCCTATTCCAATTAAAACAGTTTGAACCGAAAAACCCATTGTGTGCTGCTCGTCGGGCAATTTGTCAGCAACCAAAGCCCTAAAGGGCTCCATCGAAATATTGATTGAGGCATCCATTATCATCAGCAAACCGCCGCCAATAAACATAGGTGCAATAAAACTTGCCAAATGGGGCGCATTGGGCATCAACACCAAAGCCAAACTGGTAAGGATGGCGCCTGCCAGGAAATATGGCCGCCTTCTGCCTAGCCGGTTCCAGGTTTTATCACTGAAATAACCAACGATGGGCTGAATAATCATCCCTGTTACAGGAGCCACCAGCCAAAACCAGGAAAGGTTGTGCAGGTCGGCGCCAAAGGTTAATAATATCCTGGAGGCATTTGCATTTTGCAGGGCAAAACCAAACTGGATGCCCAAAAACCCAACGCTCATATTCCAAATCTGCCAAAAACTTAACCTCGGTTTTGTCTTCATACACCTACTATTTTTAAGCCGTCGAAGTTAGTATATTTTTGGTTTTTATGAAAAAGATTTATGAAAGCAAATTAAAACTCATTTGCTTTATTACTGAACTATTTACCGCTTTCGCTAATTGGTAATCAGCATCAAAATAGCATATTTTATAAAGTGTCAAGTTAGAATGAATATTTATTTTATAAACTTTTAATTCATCTCAAACTTGAATATAATAATCAATGCCTATTGTTCATTAGAATTTTCATAATCATCCTCTGTAAAAGTATAGGTATATGAGTTACGGTTTTCAGCTTTTTTTAAGAAAATATAATTACTATAATTTAGAATATTATAGGGCGAATCTGCATTTGGAATAAAATGAGAAATTCTTTCATTTCCAAATTTAACAGTAACAGAATCACACATTGATATAATCCCAGTTCTACTACCAGACATAAGTTCTATTTCTTGTGATAAATCTTCATTAACAGATATATTATAAGTTATAACTAAAGTACTATCATCTATTTTGTTAAAGACTGTAATAGATATATCATGATTAGAATTATTAATATAATAAAACTCTTCATATTGGCTTTTGTCTACTGTCTTTGTACAAGACAATAGGTTAATAAGTGTTCCAATAATTAAAACTGTTAGCCAGATTGTTTTCTGTTGCATTGTTTAAGTTGCTTATATCTTAATAAAAATTTTTGAGCGCACAAACTTAGAATACATTTTTTAATGATTAATCAATGCTAAAAAATATATATTAGTGAAATAATTTTGTTTTGATGTTCTTCTAATATTTTTTGTTTCAATTTAAAAATATTTGAAAAACGGCAGATTATCCTAAATTTGCAAACCACTCAAAAACCAACAGATTGAACACCAGAATTACCATTGCTTTGCTTTTATTAATCGGCTTTTGGCCTGCATTGTCTTATGGCCAAAAAACGGATACTATTGTAATGGTTAATGGCAATATCATTACCGGCGACCTGAAGAAAATAGTTTACGGGCAACTTTCTTATTCCGTGGAAGGAATGAATACCATCAGCATTGATGAGGTGGACATTAGTTCTATTAAATCGAAAAAGCAATTTGAAATCAAGCTAACAAACGATTCTATTTATTACGGCTCATTTGATACAGCCCGCCTGAAACAAATGACATATATTGTAATGGATAGTGTTCGAAAATTGATTAATATGCGTGAACTTGTGGAAGTTTATCCTATTAAAAGCAATTTTTGGCTAAGGACAAGTGGTAATTTCAGCCTTGGGTACAACCTGACCAAATCGAATAAAAATATGTCATTCGTGTCTTCGGGCGACCTAACGCACCGAAAGAAGAAATCATTTTTCGAATTGCAGTGGAATAATAACCTGGTGTGGTATGT
>DATCTB010000608.1:0-4888 GCA_036568185.1 Bacteroidales bacterium
TGGCAATGCAGTATGGGTTCCCTTCGAAGCCGATGTGCTTACCTCTCAACCCATCCGCCTCGATTCAGTTTTTAGCCCGGTTGCCAAAGTGCTAAAACCTGCCGACTCGGTTTATTTTAGTTTTTATTACCAGCCCCAGGGTTATGGAAATGCGCCTGAAGATTGGGATTCGCTTGTTCTGGAGTTTTCCTCACGTGGCCCAATTGAATTTCAATACATGGACTCTACCCTGGTTCATGGTTATGATTATTTAGCTTCTGACCAGGACACCATTAAACCCGGAGATACTTTGTATGCACCGGTAGGATGTAATCCTGAAGTAAGAACTGTTGTTTATGAATACCTGACTTATGATGATGCGTTCATGGTGGCATGCGATTCAGTGTTTGGCCCGTCAACCAATTGGAATAAAGTATGGTATGCAAATGGTATGAGGTTGGATACTTTTCAGTTGAAAAACGGAGGCAAAAGCTTTGTACAGGTAATGATTCCTATAACTGATACCATATATTTTTACGACAAATTTACTTTCCGGTTCAGGAACTATGCCAGTATTGCCAATGATATTATTCCTTCGTGGCGAAGCAATTGCGACGAATGGAATGTTGATTTTGTTTACCTGAATTATAACCGGAGTGAATCCGACACTACCTACCAGATGCTTACTTTTTCGGACCGTGCGCCTTCTTTTTTGAAAAATTACCAGGTGATGCCTTATCGCCAGTATCGAGCCGACGCTGCCATCAACACAATGCGGCTCGATTTTCCAATGTATATTTCCAACCTGGATAAAATTGAGCACAATACAAAATATGAATACACAGTTCAGCAGGTGAATGGAAACTTCGGCTATACATACAATGGTGGCAACTGCAACTTATCACCTTATTATGAAAATGGTTTCCAGAATTGCGAAGCCTGTCAAAAGCATGCCTGCCCGGCGGTTCAGTCGGCCTTCAATTTTGATTATACACGCGACACTACTTCATATATTATTAAACATTATATTTCCGATTCTTCAGAATCCAATATTTTAGTTGATTCTGCCATATACACACAGGGTTTCTACAATTATTACGCCTACGATGATGGTACGCCTGAGTTTGGATACGGTTTGGAACCTGCTGGCGCACAACTGGCTTACCAGTTCAAATTGTCAGTTCCCGATACTTTGTGGGGCGTGCAAATGTATTTCAACCAGGTAGTTGAGCAGGCAAATGTTAATTACTTTAACCTGGTTGTTTGGCGCGATAATAATGGCCGGCCCGGCGAAATAGCCTATACGTTGCCATCCCAAAAGCCAAAATGGACAAATGAAGGTATTTATCATTTTTACACTTACGAATTTGAAATTCCAATTATCCTGTCGGGAACTTTTTATGTGGGTTGGCAACAATTATCATTTGGAAGTTTGAACCTCGGATTGGATGCAAACAATAATAACCAAAACAGGATTTTTTATAAAATAGAACAAAACTGGATCAATAGTGGCTTTCCTGGCTCATTGTTAATCAGGCCGATTGTTGGACAGAATATGATACTTGGAACAAGCGAAATTGAATTCGAACAGATGCCGCCAAATCTCAAACTTTTCCCCAATCCGGCATCTACTCAATTTTCTTTTGATAAAAAGGTTTTCGGAAATAATGCTACCGCGAATGTGTTTATTTACTCAGTCTATGGCAGCCTTGTAATCCAGCAGGAAGTAAGTAGTCCTTCAGTTAATATTAGCAACCTCAGCCCCGGTTTGTATGTTGTTAAAATTTCAAGCGACAATAAAATTTTTACCGGAAAACTAATAATACAGCATTAATGGCCGACAATTTCCAGATTTCACAGGAAGAAAATGATGAACTTTTTGAACACCACCGGATTGTAGTTGACCCCGGTCAAACACCAATGCGGATTGATAAATTCATTTTTAATAGAATTGAAAACGCATCCAGGAATAAAGTTCAGCAGGCTGCTAAAGCTGATACAATACTTGTCAATTCGAAACCGGTAAAATCGAGTTATAAAATTAAGCCCGGTGATGTCATTTCCATTGTAATGACCTATCCACCGCGGGAGGTTGAAATTATTCCTGAAGACATTCCATTGAATGTGGTTTATGAAGACAAAGATGTTATTGTCATAAACAAACAAGCCGGACTTGTTGTACATCCTGGACATGCCAATTATACCGGAACCTTGCTGAATGCTTTGGCTTTTTATTTTAATTCGACTAATCAGAAAATTGAAAATGGCTTTGGATACCTTGTGCACAGGATTGATAAAGATACAAGTGGTTTGCTGTTGATTGCCAAAAATGAAGAATCTCAAGTTAAGATAGCAAAACAGTTTTTCGAACATTCTGTTGAACGTTCCTATGTTGCTTTGGTTTGGGGAGATTTTGATGAAGATGAAGGAACAATAACAGGAAATATAGGGCGAAGTCCTAAAGACCGCCGACAAATGAGCGTTTACCCAGATGGGGATTATGGTAAAGAAGCCATTTCACATTACAAAGTTATGCAGCGTTTCGGTTATACAACATTGGTAGAATGCAGGCTGGAAACAGGTCGTACTCACCAAATCCGCGCACATTTCAAATACATTGGCCATCCATTATTCAATGATGAGCGCTACGGCGGAAACATGATTTTGAAAGGGACAACTTTTACCAAATACAAGCAATTCGTTCAAAATTGTTTCAAAATTATACCACGCCAGGCACTTCATGCAAAATCATTGGGTTTTGTCCACCCAACTTCCAGGAAAAAATTATTCTTTGAGTCTGAACTTCCCGAAGATATGAGCCATGTTATTGTGAAATGGGAAAACTATGTAAACCAACGGAATATTGACGAGTATAAGTAGAAAGTCAGGTTTATTTCAATTCCCTCAATACATTCCTTTTTAAAACTGAAGGGTGTTTTTTTATCACTGCCCAAATAATTGAAGAGTCAATTGAATCATAGGAATGTATTAAACGGTTGCGAAGGCCAACAATCTTTCTGTCGGTATCCAGGCTGATTTCAGGAAACAATTTATCAAATTTATTAATTGCCTCCCCTATTATTCCAAGTTGCCGTTCAACCGCACTTTGTGCCTTAAAATCATCCAAATATTCATTATAAGAATTGATTTCTTCTGTAAACAGTTCAATTCGTTCAATCGACAGCAAAATATCAGATAAATATTTTTTACCTTGATCCGTCATAAATTAAAACTTTAGATGAATCTATACTCTTGCGTAGGAATGGGTTCCGTAATGAAGACTCGGTGAGTAAGTCCACCTTTCGATTAAAAAATATTTCCAGCCTGTCCCAAAAAGAAATAAGTTTCTCGCCTCTTTCAATTGGATCGGAAAAATCAACTTCTACAAGCAAATCAATATCACTTTTTTGAGGGTTGAATTTCTCTGTGGTTGATGAACCAAAAGCATATAAATATTTTACATGGTGAGCTTGGCATAACTTACTAAAATCATCCGGCCTTTTTAATATTTCGTCTTTAATTACCATAGCTCAAAAATACAATTTTTTGTTAATCAAAGCAGTAGCCCAAATTGATCAAAATTAGTTAAAACCTCCCCTTTTCCCTTTCAATAAATTCTTTTAACGTAGTTGCTTGCTTTCCTGTTAGTTGTTTATAAAAATCAGAAATCCGGGGTTCCTTTTGAAAGCGTGGCAGGAAGTGCAGCAATATCATCACCAAAATCTTCCCGGCAGGCATTCCGGATTTCTTTTTAATAAAATAGAATCGTAATGGATTTACATTTCTATAAGTTATCTTCTCACCGATAATCATTGTCAGGTAATTAGCAGCGGCATAAAAATCTTCGTTTTTATCTCCCGTCAGTTCAATTGCTTCATTTTTATAATTCTCAAAATTGTCCATCAACAAAGCAACTACTTCAGCAATATTTTCCACATCAACCCAATTGAATTTTGCTTTACCTGCAGGAAGAATAATTTGCCTTTTTTCTACAATATCATGCAAAAGCGTGGTTGTGAGGTTTTGCATAAAATAACTTGGCCTGAGAAAAATATAATCAACACCTGAATCAACAATCAATTGTTCGATTTTATGGTGTGGAATTACATTACTTTTTTCAACGCCCTGCACCGAAAGAAACATAATTTTTCGGATTCCTTTTTTCACAGCCTGGTTAATCAAAGGGTGGAAATATTTTTCTATTTCTGAAATATGTGGCGGCCTTAACAGGAAAAGAATGTCAACATTTTCAAACGCTTCGCTGAAAGTTTCAGCTTTTTCAAAATCAAATTCAACAAAATCCAATTCAGGAAATGACTGAAAAACTTTTTTCGCTTTTTCAATATTCCGCACACCGGCAATAACCTGGTGATTCAATTTTATTTCAAAAAGAAAACGTATCAATTCAAAACCAATATTTCCGGTGGCTCCCGTAATTAGAATTCGTTTCATTTTATAAATATTCATTTCAAAATTCTAATTAAAATTTTCCGCAGATTCGGGAAGATAATTCCAGAACTTCAACTCATTTCTATCTTTTAATAATTTCGTGCCACCGTCGTGCAACAAAACCGTTTTAGTTGCAATATCCAGTATATTCCGGTAGTCGTGGTCAGTAACAACAAACCCTTTGTATTTAGATTGTTCTTTTATTAAATTCTTAATTTCCTCCTTAAAAACTGGGGCTACTCCATTAAAAGGTTCATCAATCAGAATATATTCTGCATTCGAATATATTATCAAAAATATCTCAATAATTCTCTTTTCTCCACCTGATAATTCTTTACTTTTTCTTTTTAAAAAAGGCTTAATCATTGGGTTTTCAGAAATTAATAAAGCATTTTTTGCATCGCAAAACAGGCTGATAATTGTCTTTAACTGAAGATGATTGGGCAAGAAACTGTCTTGA
>DATCTB010000609.1:0-2631 GCA_036568185.1 Bacteroidales bacterium
ATAAACCTCATCAATATCATCAATATAACCTAAAACAAGTATGATATCATTTATGTTCATACTGGAAGTTAAGCGGAATTGCTTCTTATAAACAGCCCTGCCGTCATAATCAGGAAAGCCCTGGTTTTCCCAGGTATCTGGAACAAATATTTTATTTGGTTTTTGGTCAAAAAAAGTTGAAGTCTGCCTGGAATAAGGAGTTTCGGTCGAAAAATCCCAATACCCGGCCAAGTTCAAATTTAAATAAGAATTATCGCTGTCATAATAAATTCCTACTGGCCCGTTATAAATTCCACCATCGAGATATTCATCATAAACCCTGACTGCTATAAGGTTTTCACCATTCGGAGATAGTATCTCCATTGGCACCGGATATCTTCTCAGCGTTTGGTACGTTGTTGTAACATATGGTGGAAAAGTACCGTTTGAGCCAACCAGGTGGCCATTTACATACACTTCGTCCACATCGTCAATATAACCCATCAATAAAAATAAGTACTCTTCTGTTTTCACATTCGAGAATGAAAATTTCTTCCTGTACCAGGCAAAACCATTGTAGTCCTTGTAACCATTATTCTCCCAGGCACCCGGAACATTTATTTTGTCCCACTCTGTATCATTGTAAAAAGGGTCTGCCCATAGCATATCATCGCCAATAGTAAATTTCCAGGTTCCTTCCAATTTAATTATTGGCTTCAGGTTTTCAGCTGATATTCCTAACGGGAAAACTATTGAAACAATTAAAACGATGAATAACACTTTCAAAAGAAGCAGATTATTTTTAGTACCGAATTTCATTGTTTTATAAGTATTTACTGATTTTGAGAAAACGGGCGCCTTATCTGAGACAAAAATATCTAAAATAAGAGCGCCCAACGTTAAATATAAGAAAACTAAAATCGACCGTTTATTTGCCCGGACGGTGTTCGAAGGTCAATTTCAGACGATAGGCTTCACCCACTTTATCTGAATCAACTTTTACAGGGTGTTCTTTCAGGGTTTCTTTAACTTCATTGGCCAATTCTTTGTCCTGGCCCTGAATATCAGTGAATTCCAAAACATTATCGTTATTCACATAGCAAGAAACAATGAGCGACTCCCTGCTGCCTTCATCAACATATTCCATAAAATCAGAATTTCTTATGTTTTTTCTAATTTTATTCATGGTCTTCCTTTCAATAGTAGAGGATTTCAATTCCGGAGGCGGCCCCTGGGTATATCCGATTGTCGCGCTCATCACTAATAAAATTAGTATTGCAATATTTTTTTTCATGGTAGTAAGTTTTAAAATGTTTACACTAAATTTTTTAAGATTTTTTCGTTTTAAAATCTGGTGTAAAATTACTTCGGGGAGGAAGGCCGGATGTCATTTCCAGGTCAAGAGATGTCACGAATTGTCATCAAATAATGTTTGATGTCAATGCTTGAAAGAATTAAGTATTAGAGGCTGATTTTCTGGATGTTTAAAAAATTAGCGCATTCGCGGCTACTTTTCTTTTAATGAAGCAATTTATACCCAACACCATGAACGGTCAGGATTATTTTAGCATGATTTGGGTCGGCCTCTATTTTTTGCCTGAGTTTTAAAATAAAATTATCCACTGTTCGGGAAGATGGCACATAATCGGTGCCCCAAACATTATCAAGCAGGTCGTCGCGGCTGACGACTTTATTTTTGTTATTCCATAAATAATGCAAAAATTCAAATTCCTTGTGCGACATTTTTACTTCATCGCCATTTGAAAAAGCCTGGTAATTCGTAAAGTTCACCTTCAGTTTTCCAATAGTCACATATTCTGAATCCGCTAAATCTTCTTCTATTTTGGATCTTCTCAGCAAAGCTTTTATTCTTGCAAGAAGCTCACGAAGGCTGAAAGGTTTTGTGATGTAATCATCCGCCCCCAGTTCAAGTCCCAGCACTTTATCTATTACTTCGCCTTTTGCAGTAAGCATAATAATAGGTGTGTCTATATTTTCCATTCTCGCCTTTTTGCAAATATCAAAACCCGACATGGAAGGCAACATCACATCAAGAATAATCAGGTTATACTTGTTTTCGAGAATCTTTTGAAGTGCTTTGGCTCCATCATCGGCAGTATCCACTGTGTAACCTTCAAACTCAAGGTTATCTTTTATTCCCATCAGCATGGCCAACTCGTCTTCAACAACTAAAATATGGTACATGATTTAATGTTTTATTTGAGGAAAATGTAAAGAAAAAGTGCTTCCTTTTCCAGGAGTGCTGGTTAAAGAAACCGAACCCTTATGTGCGTCCATAATATTTTTTACTATGCTGAGCCCAATTCCTGAGCCTTTTGCTTTGTGCGCCAAATCACCTTTTGTAACCCGGTAAAATTTATCGAAAATCAGTTTTTGGTCTTTTTTGTCAATGCCAATTCCGAAATCTGTCACTTCCACAATCGCAAATTGGTTATGAATTTTTGTAGCTATTTCAATTTTTTTAAGTTCATCGCTGTATTTCATTGCATTATCAACCAGGTTGTTCAGTGCTTCTGCGACTGCTTCTTTATCAGCCGATATCAATAATTTTTCTGAAGCCGGTTTAAATTCAAAACTAAATTCCTTGCGTTCAAAATGAGGGCGGTACATTTCAAGCGTTTCATTTACTAG
>DATCTB010000610.1:0-7132 GCA_036568185.1 Bacteroidales bacterium
CTTGCCTTCACCATTGTTTTCCTCATCATTGGCGTGATGGGCTATTCATGGTATATTATGGAAATAGCCACCCTATTTTTTGCATTAGGAATTTTTTCAGGCATAGCTATGAGTTATAGTGCGAATGATATTACGAAATATTTTCTGGAAGGAGTAAAAGATATTATGTCGGCTGCCCTGGTAGTTGCCCTCGCCGGTGGCATACTTGTTATTCTTCAGGAAGGAAAAGTAATCGACACAATTTTGTACAGCGTTTCAGCTTCGATGGAAGGCATGGGGAAATTGGGGACTGTTAGTGTGATGTATGTTATTCAAAATGTGATTAATATTATTATCCCATCAGGTTCAGCCAAAGCTGCACTTACCATGCCGGTTATGGCCCCTTTTTCTGATTTGGTAGGGCTTTCAAGGCAAGCTACAGTTTTAGCTTTTCAGTTTGGCGATGGTTTTACCAACATGATTACCCCAACTTCAGGTGTTACCATTGCCGTGTTGGGCGTAGCAAAAATCCCTTTTGACAAATGGGTGAAATGGGTATTCCCATTTGTTGTTGTCCTAATTATTCTTGGATGGCTATTACTTATTCCTACTGTAACAATGAGTCTGGATGGGTTTTAAGCCACCCCCAAACAAACATCCAGTCCTTTTGCCTTTTTGATTAATGGATGTTTTTTTGGAACGAGGCGGGTTTTACCGGCTACTTTTTCAAGCGAAATGCTTTCAATGTCTTCACCTTTTTTAACTACCATCCGGCCATATTTTTCTTTGGCAATCAAATTGACAGCAGAAGCTCCAAAGCGGGTGGCCAATATCCTGTCATTTGGGGTTGGGCTTCCGCCACGCTGTATATAACCCAGTATGGTTTGGCGGGTTTCAATGCCAGTTCCTTCTTCAATCATACGAGCAATATAACCGGCTGCAGATTCACCTTTTGGTTTTTCAATTCCTTCAGCAACAACAACAATTGAATAGGGTTTGTCCCTCTTTGCCCTATTCAACAAATAATTATTTACAACGTTTATATCGTATTCAATTTCTGGAATTAAAATTACATCGCCACCACCGGCCATACCTGAATATAACGTGAGCCAACCGGCTGAATGGCCCATTAGCTCAATTACCATTATTCGCTTGTGCGAGTTGGCAGTAGAGTGCAGGCGGTCGATAGATTCGGTACATATATAAAGCGCCGAGTCGAAACCGAAAGTGCGGTCAGTTCCCCACACATCGTTATCAATTGTTTTAGGTATCCCAATTATATTCAGTCCCTCTTCCTGCAGGCGGCCAGCTGTTTTCATGGTTCCATTTCCCCCAATACAAACCAGGCAGTCGAGCCCAAGCTCGTCATAGTGTTTTTTAATAAGGGTGGGCTTGTCGATATCCAATTCACCACTTTTTTTAAATGGTTTTTCACGCGACGTTCCTAAAATAGTTCCACCTACAGTAAGAATACCAGAAAGCATTTTTTCCTGTAAAGGAATATATTCTTTATTAATAAGCCCGAGAAAGCCGTCTGAAAATCCTATCACTTCCATTCCGTATTTAACGATAGCAGTTTTTCCAACGCCTCTGATGGCTGCATTCAATCCTGGGCAATCGCCACCGGCTGTAAGTATCCCTATTTTCTTAGTTTTTTCCATTTTTTTTAGGAATTATATTTTAAAACCATATTGGGCAAAAATACCTATTTTTGGGTGTATCTTGGTGCATGAAACTGCTTTCTTTTAAACGACCTTCCATTTTATGAAAATCCGAAAAATAGCTTTTCACTGGCAAATCCTAATTGGGATGGGCCTTGGTGTGTTGTGGGGACTGCTTGCAATCAATGCCGGTTGGCTGCAGTTTACTGTTTTTTACATCAAACCGTGGGGAACCATTTTTATTAATTTACTGAAACTGATTGCCATTCCGCTGATTGTAGTTTCATTGATAAACGGTGTCAGTAACCTGAAAGATATTTCCAAACTATCAAGGCTGGGACTGAAAACCATTAGTTTATATATTATTTCTACGGTTATAGCCATAACCATCGCTTTGTTGGTTGTCAACATCATCCAGCCCGGAAATGTTTTCCCGAAAGGTAAAGCACAAGAATTTGAACAGCGATTTGCTGAAAATGTTAAAGATAATGAAGTTGCAGCAGAAGATGTACGAAGTAGCACGCCGCTTCAATTTTTGGTTGATATTGTTCCTTCCAACATTGTCGATGCCATGACAGACAATTCGAAAATGCTGCAGGTAATCTTTTTTTCGATTCTGTTTGGCATTGCCATGGTTATGCTACCGCAAAAAAAGACCAAACCGGTAAAGAAGTTTTTTAACAGCCTGAATGAAATTGTGCTGAAACTGATAGATATCATCATGCTTACAGCACCATACGGCGTGTTCGCTTTAATTGCTTCATTAATTGTTGATGTAGCTGGTGAAAACCCGGCTGATACACTGTCGCTTTTCGCGGCCCTTGGATTATATGGACTGGCCGTTGTAATTGGTCTATTAATCATGATTTTTTTTACATACCATATTTTTATCAGATTTTTCACAAAAATCAAGTATTCGAAATTTTTAAAGAAAATGGCCCCGGTTCAAATGCTGGCTTTCTCAACCAGTTCGAGTGCGGCCACTTTGCCTTTAACTATGGATACTGTAGAGGAACAACTGGGTGTTGACAACGAAGTAGCCAGTTTTGTGCTGCCTATAGGTGCTACCATCAACATGGACGGAACCAGCCTTTACCAGGCAGTTGCAGCGGTTTTTCTGGCACAAGTTTATGGAATGGAACTTGGCCTGAGCGGACAACTGACGATAATTCTTACGGCAACCCTTGCCTCCATTGGTTCAGCTGCAGTTCCAGGTGCAGGAATGGTCATGCTGATTATAGTACTGGCATCTGTTGGTATTCCAACTGAAGGAATTGCATTGATTTTTGCCGTTGACCGGCCACTTGATATGCTAAGAACAGTGGTGAATGTTACTGGCGATGCAATGGTAACCAGCGTTGTTGCCAGCAGTGAAGGACAGATTGATTTGGATATTGCGAATAGCTAAAACCAACCAAATCGTTCCAGCTTTTGTCTTATTTTTGTATAACTTTAAAAAACCACACCAATGAAGAGCTTTATCCTTACAGTTTTCCTGATTTTCATTATTCAGTTAAGTTATTCTCAATATCCAAATGTGATGATAACCGATGAGGGTGTTTCGATTAGTGAACCTTCTATTATGATGAACCCGCGCAATACTGACGAATTGCTTGCAGGATCCAACCTGTGGCACTATTTTTATTCAATTGATGGTGGCTGGAACTGGACACAGGGTGATTTGGTTTCACCTCAATATGGTGTTTGGGGCGATCCCTGTATTATAGTTGATACTGCCGGAGATTTTTATTATTTGCATTTGGCAAATCCTTCAAATGGCAATTGGATTGACAGGATTGTTAGCCAGAAATTTGATATTGACAATGACGAATGGAGCAACAACAGCTATATGGGTTTGAATGGAACCAAAGCCCAGGACAAGGAATGGGCTGTAGTTGACAGTGCAACGAATACCATTTATGTTACCTGGACACAATTTGACAAATATGGCACTTCTGATCCTACTAAGTTTAGTAATATTATGTTTAGCAAATCTACTGATGGTGGAGCATCATGGTCAGAAGCGTTGCAAATTAACGCTGTTTCAGGCAACTGTGTTGACAGCGATAGTACCACCGAAGGTGCAGTTCCTGCAGTTGGGCCAAATGGAGAAATATACGTTGCCTGGTCAGGACCAGAAGGAATTGTTTTCGACCGCTCACTAGATGGCGGAGAAACATGGCTGGATGCAGACATTTTTATCAATGCCCAACCCGGTGGCTGGGATTACGATATTCCGGGAATCAACCGCTGTAATGGTTTGCCAATAACTTGTTGCGATATCAGCCAGTCCTCATACCGGGGAACGATTTATGTTAATTGGTCAGACCAAAGAAACGGAACGGAAAACACCGATGTGTGGCTCAGCAAATCAACAGATGGCGGCAATACCTGGTCTGAAGCTGTTCGGGTAAACGATGATGATTCTGACAAGCAACAATTTTTTACCTGGATGACCATTGACCTGGCAAACGGTGATTTATACTTTGTTTTTTACGACCGAAGGAATTATTCAAACAACAATACCGACGTGTATCTCGCCCGCTCAACCGATGGTGGCGAAACTTTTGAAAATATCAAAATTAGCGAGTCACCTTTCTTGCCTTCGAGCAATGTGTTTTTTGGCGATTACACCAATATTACTGCCTTCAACGGACAGGTACGCCCAATATGGGCCAGGGCTGACGGCACTTCCATGTCCATCTGGACTGCCATTATTGATATGACTGTTGGTATAGAACCTATATCTGAAATCATGCCTTTCAGCCTGGAACAGAATTATCCAAACCCTTTCAGGGAAACCACTTATTTCCCTTTTAAATTAACCGAGCAAACTGATATATCTCTTACTGTGTATGATGTTTTTGGAAGAAAAGTTGCCACTTTAATTGATGAATACCGTGGAGCCGGAAAATATGTTGAGACTTTTGATAATAACCTCTATCAACTGAAACCTGGAGCCTATTTCTTTACTTTACGGTCGGGAAACCAAGTGCAGAAACAAAAAATGCTTTTGCTTGAATAAACCGGGATACGGCCTAATATTTTCTTTATAAAAAGTTAATCTTTATATAACATCGGACAAAATCATCTGTTAAGAAGGTGATTATTTGTTACTTTTGTCCGGTTTAACCTAACAATTCGTTTTCGTTTATGAACGGAGAATTAAGAGATCTGATTGATAATATCCGCGCAATTGCTAACATTCGTGGCATCAAGGCTGTTACGCTTAACGAGTTGTATGCAAACCCCGTTTTTCCAAACGAATTGCTGGATAAATATTTTGAAAACGAAGAGATGCTCGTCGAAAAAATATTATATGATGAACGCCGGAAATTTGAGGAAATATTTGAACACAATGATTTTGAAGGAGTAAATGCAATTGATATTTTGTTTACTGTCGGAAAAGAAATGACAGGGAAATTTTATCATTTAAGCCCCTCAATTACTCATCTTTACAAGGAACTTCACCCTGAAATATACCAGAAACATATTGAAGAGAGAATCAATTTTATTTTTGGAAAAATTCAAATCAACTTGCAAAAAGGCATCAGCCAGGGAATGTATCGCAATGACATGAGCATTGAACTGGTGGCACGCCTTTACATCAGCCGCCTGATTGACCTGCACGACCCGGATAACTTTCCGCCCGAAGAGTTTTCGTTTATCACCCTCTTCGACCAGATGTTTGCCAAATTCATCGAAAGTATTGCCACGCCTGAAGGGCTGGCTTATTTCAAAAAGAAAAAAAGGTCAACAAAGTTGAAATAAAAAGGCTTTTCTATTTCCTGGTTTCAATTAACAATTCCAGCATTTTAACACCTGCTTCTGAAATTACAGTACCAGGGCCAAAAATGGCTACAACGCCAGCATCGTACAAAAACTGGTAGTCCTGGGCAGGAATAACTCCGCCAACAATTACCATAATATCGGTACGTCCTAGTTTTTTCATTTCTTCAATTACTTGCGGAACCAGAGTTTTATGTCCGGCTGCAAGGCTCGAAATCCCGAGGATATGCACATCGTTTTCAACTGCCTGGCGGGCAGCTTCGGCTGGTGTTTGGAAAAGTGGGCCAATGTCCACGTCAAATCCAATGTCGGCATAGCCTGTTGCAACTACTTTTGCACCACGGTCGTGGCCATCCTGCCCCATTTTGGCTACCATAATTCTTGGACGCCTTCCTTCCAAAGCAGCAAATTCATCAGCCAACTGGTGGGCTTTTTTGAAAGATTCCTGTTGCCCTGCTTCGGCGGAATACACTCCTGAAATCGACCTGATTACGGCTTTGTACCTGCCAAAAACTTTTTCGCAAGCAAATGAAATTTCACCCAGGCTTGCCCGTTTCTGAGCAGCTTCAACTGCCAAAGCCAGTATATTACCTTCACCGGTTTCACAAGAATGCGTAATAGCTTCGAGGCATTTTTGAACCTCTGCTTCGTTGCGGTTGGTACGCAATTTTTTCAATCGCTCAATTTGAGATACACGAACGGCGGAATTATCAATGTCCAATGTTTCCAACGGATCCTGCTTGTCGAGTTTGTATTTGTTCACGCCAACAATTATGTCTTTGTGCGAGTCGATGCGGGCTTGCTTTCTTGCTGCGGCCTCTTCAATTCTCATTTTTGGCAGACCTGTTTCAATTGCTTTCGACATCCCTCCCATTTCTTCCACTTCCTCAATGAGTGCCCAGGCTTTTTGCGCCAGTTCATGTGTAAGTTTTTCAACATAATAAGAACCGGCCCAAGGATCAACTGACTTGCAAATGTCAGTTTCTTCCTGTAAATAAATTTGTGTATTTCGGGCGATCCTTGCCGAAAAGTCAGTTGGCAAGGCAATAGCTTCGTCAAGCGCATTGGTATGCAACGATTGGGTTCCTCCCAGGGCAGCACCCATCGCCTCGATACAAGTGCGGGCAACATTGTTGAAAGGGTCTTGCTCAGTTAAACTCCATCCCGATGTCTGAGTATGTGTTCTGAGAGCCATAGATTTTGGGTCTTTCGGATTGAATTGTTTCACAATCTTTGCCCACAACAAACGGCCTGCACGCAGTTTGGCAATTTCCATAAAATGGTTCATTCCCAATCCCCAGAAAAAGGAAAGGCGCGGGGCGAAATCGTCAATGGCAAGGCCTGATTTTAGGCCTGTACGGATATAATCAAGCCCGTCGGCAAGCGTGTAAGCAAGCTCAATATCAGCGGTTGCGCCGGCTTCCTGGATATGGTAACCTGAAATAGAAATTGAATTGAACTTGGGCATTTTTTTCGAAGTAAATTCAAAAATATCTGAAATAATGCGCATCGACTGTTCGGGTGGATAAATATAGGTGTTGCGCACCATGAATTCTTTTAGAATATCATTTTGAATTGTCCCTGCAAGTTCTTCCAGTTTTGCACCTTGTTCCAAAGCTGTAACAATATAGAAAGCCATCACCGGAAGTACTGCTCCGTTCATTGTCATAGAAACTGAAATTTTATTCAATGGAATTTCATCG
>DATCTB010000611.1:0-3068 GCA_036568185.1 Bacteroidales bacterium
TCAATTGAAAGAAAGCGATATTGATTTCAAGAAAAACCTGGGGACACCTGATATGACTTATGGTTGGACTAAGTTAACAGGCGAATTCCTGGCTCAGATTGCAGCCAGCCATTATGGAATCCACATTGCCTGCATCCGCCCGTTTTCAGGTTATGGCGAAGACCAGGAACTTTCTTATCCTGTTCCTGCCATTGCTGCCCGCGCTGCCAAAAAGGAAAATCCTTTCGAGGTGTGGGGTTCAGGAAAGCAAGGCCGAGATTTTGTGCATATTGATGATATTATTGACTTTATCCAGATTTTGATGGACAATGTGGGCGATGGCTCGGCTTATAATATTGGCTCAGGACAACTGACTTCTTTCCTTGAACTGATAGATGTTTTTTCATCGTTTGCCAATTACAAACCTACCATCAAACCGCTGCTTGATAAGCCGGTTGGTGTACACAGCCGTTATTGTGATATCTCATTGGTAAAAGAAAAATTTGGCTGGATGCCAAAAATTTCCCTCGAAGAAGGCATGAAACGCGTGTATAATGCTGCTGTAAAGCGCATTGAAAGCGAAAAATAGCACTATAATTTTCAGATTTTTATCGTATTCTTTTGGAAAAAAAAGACAAAAAAGTAATCGTTTGCTTCGGCCCAGGCCCTATGTTCAAGGGCGGAATTGCCAATTACAATACTTCGCTGGCCAAGGCTTTTGATAAGTTTCCCGATTGTGAAGTGCACATCGTTTCGTGGACGCAGCAGTACCCGGCTATTATTCCGCGAGATTTTATCGACAGAAAAAGCAAAACCGACCAGTTGGAAGGAACAGGGATAAAGGTGCATTATATCACCAATTATAACAATCCAAAAACCTGGGGCGGTACGTATAAGCTGATAAAAAACCTGAACCCATCGAAAGTTATTTTTCAGTGGGCTATTGCTATCCAGGGGATTCCGCTTGGTTTTATTGCCCGGAAACTGAAGAAGCACAAGGAGATTGAAGTATTTTTCGACCTGCATTTTGTTATACAAAAGGAGGGAAGCTCGCTCGACAATAAGTTTACCAAATATGGCATTTCTCCCGCTGATTCATACATTGTGCATGCAATGAAAACAGCTGACGAGTTGAAAATTCTTTTTCCAAAAAAGAAGTTTGAAATTATTGAAAGAAATGCGCCAATTAAAGGCTCCGGGCAGAAAGTGCTAAAACTGTACCACCCGGTTTATGATATGTTTTCGCCAGACCCAAATTTTGATATTGCAAAGCAGAAAAAAGAGTTGGGCTTGAAAAAACATGTTTTCCTTTTCTTTGGCTTTATCAGGAAATACAAGGGTTTGCACCATGTTATTGAAGCTTTTTCAAAGCTTTCCGAGCAACGGGATGATGTTTCTTTGATGATAGTCGGTGAATCTTTCTGGAATACGCTGGACAACAAAAAGCTTTCTACAAAAATTAAAAATGCAACTTTTGGGCTTGCCAAAAAAATATTTTTGAAAAAGCAAGATGATGAGCGTGATTACAACCCGATTGCCATGATTGAACAGCTTGGCTTGCAGGATAAAGTGTACCTGAACATTGATTTTGTACCGAACGAGGAAGTGCACAAATATTTCCAGGTGGCAGATGATATTATGCTTTTTTACCTGACAGCCACACCCTCGGGAATTGAATCTATTGCCTACAACTTCCAAATGCCGATGCTGGCAACCAAAGTGGGGCATTTTACCGAAACCATACAAGACGGCTTTAATGGCTATCTGGCTGAAGCCGAAAACATTGACTCGATGGCTGAAGTAATGCTAAAAGCCATCGAAAAACCTATCAATCGTGAAAACGTGGCTGCCACCTCCAAAGATATGAGCTGGGCTAATTATGCAGGGGAGATTTTAAGGTAGACTATTCTATAGTTAAATCTGAGTTCTTTAAACATTTGCGAAGTAGTATACGACTATGAAAGTAAAAGAATTAAATTTGAAAGAATGCCTTACGGCAATGGAATATAATCCTTCACCTAACAGATTTAGAGAAGAAGAAACTCCAGTAAGTGAAAGAACTTTGCCAATAATTTTTACGTGTGATAATTGTGGAAATTCAGTCACCTTTAGGACAGAAGATTTCCAAAAGCATTTACAATCTGATTTTTCAAATTTGCAATCAGAGGATAAAAAGAATTTTGATTCATTTAGAAAAAGTCAAAATTTAGCATCTAAAGAATTTTCTTTTTTAGATTTTTATTGTTACGATTGTAAACAGCCTACAACAATTCTTTTTGAAGGATGGAATTCAGGCTATTGGGGATTTTTTGAGTTTAAGATAAAAACCGTTTTGATAGGTATAATCGAATAGAGTTATCTTTTGAAAATTGAAAACATCTTAAATAATTAAATTTGAGACTAATAATAAATGGAGCAATTCTATTTTTAACTAAAAAAGTACTTTTGCATAAAATGTTTTAAAATTTATGAATATCAGGCAAGCAATAGAGGATTCAATCAATGTGAAGAAGAACTTTCTGGCTAAGGAAGAAAATATTTCTTTAATAAAAAAAGCGGCAGATGACTGCATTGATACTTTTAAGCAGGGTGGAAAAGTACTGCTGTGTGGTAATGGTGGCAGCGCTGCTGATGCGCAGCATATAGCTGCCGAACTTTCTGGCAGGTACCTGCTCGACCGCGAGCCACTTTTCGCGGAAGCGCTTCATGTTAATTCTTCTTTTGTTACTGCTGTTTCCAACGATTATAGTTACGATGAAGTGTTTGCGCGGATGGTGAAAGCGGCTGGCAGGAAAGGGGATGTGTTGGTTGGAATCAGTACTTCGGGCAATTCTCCAAATGTTGTAAAAGCTATTGAGCAAGCTAAGAAAATTGGCATGAAAACCATAGGATTGACGGGCGAAACAGGAGGGAAACTGGCTGGCTTGTGTGATATCTGCATCAAAGTACCTTCAAAAAATACAGCCCGCATCCAGGAAACCCACATTCTGGTTGGGCATATTTTGTGCGAAGAAATAGAAGAAAGTATTTTTGGAAAATAAAAATTACAGAATTGAATAAACCTGATTTTCTTTCCCAAATAAATAAAT
>DATCTB010000612.1:0-8294 GCA_036568185.1 Bacteroidales bacterium
AGTCTTTCACTTTTTTCTCGATGTAATCTTTTTCCGATGTTTTTCCAATTTTCATGTTTTCATCATACACGAATTTCACTTTGATAACCTTTTGCCCAGTCAGGAAATCAGGCTTTCCTTCAATCAATTTAACGCTTTGTGCTGGTAAATTCAATGCAAACAAAGCTGCAATCAAGATAAATAGTAGTTTCTTCATAATGGTTTTGTTTTTAAAATTGACATAAAATTAGTGTAAAAAGCGAATCTAATTTTAAAATAATTGCAATTTAATTCTCTTATAAGATAAAGTCGGTGGTCAAATTGAAGAAGTGTGGTTTAATTAAAAAAAATTAATTGGGTTGCAAACATATATTCCATTAACCTGAAACAATACGCAATTAAGAGCACAGTTTTTTGGATCTAATAAAATACCTTGATACAATTTTGCCCCTGAAAATAATCAAAAAACCCCTGGAAACGAATGTTAACAGGGGTTTAACGTACCCGGAGCGGGAATAAAACCTTTTTAATCGTGCTTAATCCAATGTTATTATATAATTGATATTTAGGTATTTAAATAATTTTGTTAATTCTAATTTATCTCATAATAACGTATTTTATGAAAAATTAGCCCCCTAATTAGCCCCCTATTTATTTATTGTTTATCTTTGTTTAACTTCATTTAAACTAGATAATTATGGCAAATATAAACTTTTATTTAAAAAATGTTGCCCCCAATAAGGACGGTGAAAAACCAATCATACTTCAAATAACATGGAATTATAAGAAGTTCAGAAAGCAAATTGAAAGGATAAATCCCAGGTATTGGAATCAAAGAAAGCAAGAAGTAAGGCCCCCGGGAACCAATGAAAAAGACAACCGCTATGTTGAAATAAATACTTTAATTGACAAGTTCAACGTAAAGGCAAAGGACTTTTTTAATGAATGCCTAAAAGAAAATATTGAACTTGACGAGGATTTAATAAAGAACTTTCTTGACGGTAAAGAAGTAATAAAAAAGAAAGCACCAAAGTTTTTTGAAGCCTTTGAGGAATTCATTGAAATGAAGAAAATAGATCATGCTGAAAGAACATATATGGGATATCAGACCGTATTGAATTTTCTAAAAAATTTTCAAAATGAAATGGGTTATCAAATAAAGTGGAACGCCATCGATATTTCTTTCTTTGACAAATTGAAGTATTATAGCTTCAACATAAAAGAAATATCCGATAACTATTTTGCAAAAATTATTTCAACAATTAAAAACTTCCTGAACTGGTCAACAGAGCGGGGCTACAATACCAGCCAGGCCTACCAGAAATTCACTTACAGTGAAAAGGAAAAAGAGGTTGTCTTTCTAACCGTTAAGGAACTGATGCATTTGCTTCAGTACAAATTCAAGAATGAGAGGCTAACCAAAGCGAGGGACATCTATTGTTTTGGTTGTTTTACAGGCCTCCGGATATCGGATATTAACCAGCTCAGGCATGAACACATTAAAGACGGTTATTTGTCCAAGAAAATCCAGAAAACAAAAAAGTTTGAGCAAATACCATTAAACAAATTTGCATTGGAAATACTGGCAAAGTATAAAGATATGCCGGTAAAAGCACTACCAAAACTTTCAGCCCAAAAGCTGAATGATTACATTAAAGAATGCTGCCAGGAGGCAAAGATTAACAGCCCGTTAACGACAATAAATTACAGAGGCGGAAAGGCTATAGAATCAACCAAACCGAAATATGAACTGATTACTTCACATACAGCCCGGAAAACGTTTGTAACCAACAGCCTTGTGCTAGGCATGAACATCAAAGCGATAAAAGAAATTACCGGACATAAAAAAGACAGCACATTCAATAAATACCTGAAGATAGCTGAAGATTTCAAAAAATCAGAAATGGATAAAACCTGGAACAACCTGAATTAAAACTTCCTGAATTAAGAAAAATTTTATCACTTAAACCGTTAATTTGTCCGTTTTGATTGAATTAGGTTGTAATCTCGTAATACATTCATAATCTGCACTTTACAATTAAAGAATCAAAAACATAGTAAAATTGGCACAAATTCATGTTATTGAATATCAGCCTACTAACGAGCATCATTTGTCCTTTGGAAAGTTGATTTACTTCATTTTCTTTGTTGAAAATTTACATTCACATGGAAAAATCAATAACAATACACTTAAACCCAGAAGAATTAAAAACTCTCATAACCGATGCAGTGCAGAAAGCAACAAAACAACTTTCCGGCAATAATTCTAAAAATGATATAGCTGAGGATTATTTGGACCAAAGGGAGGCAGCTAAATTTCTTAGAATTTCATTTCCAACAATTATCCGCTGGAAAAAAGAAAAGAAAATACCTTACTACCAGGAAGGAAGGAAAGTGCTGTTTAAGAAGTCTGAATTATTGCAGGTATTGAGTAAGAATCAATCCTTATTAAAATAGCTAAGTTTTTGAAAAACTAGTTAATTAAACTCCACTGATAAGAATAAATCTCTTGAGTATTATTCTGAAAGTATGATTTAACGATATTTTAAAATAGATAATGTTTAGGAATCCTCAGGAAACCAAAAAACTGATTTTACAGATGACCAAAATTAAAGCTGAATCAAAAGTGTATTTGTCGAACAACAAAAAAGTGCTGAACAATGGATACTAAGCTATTGAATAGCCATAATGCTTTGAATATAGGACAAAGAAAAGATAATCATTTTCCAGGAAAGATTAAACTAAACCCTTTATTTGATGATCTCAACAACCCGGAAACTATTTTAAATCAAATCGAACAGTTACAAAAAGGCCTGGAAGTAAAAAAGGAAAATAAGGGCCTTTTCAAAGTAAAAACTGCTAATCAATGGTTAGACCAGGCTAAGAAGAGCCCAATTCCTAAAATGCTTTTTGGTGAATTGTGGCATGATAGCGAACTATGTATTTTGTTTGCAGACACCAATTTAGGAAAGTCAATTTTAGCTGTTCAAATTGCAGATAGTATAAGCAAGTGTAAACAAATTCCGGGCTTTAAACTGGAAGCAATGAAACAGCCCGTTTTATATTTTGATTTCGAGCTTTCAGCCAAACAATTTGAAGTACGATATTCAGAAAAGAATGAAGCCCAAATGATTTTTGAAAATCATTATTCTTTTGATGACAATTTTATACGAATTGAAATAAACCAGGATGCTGAAATACCTAAAAGCCAGTGTTTTGAAAAATATCCCAATCAAAATCGTTGAACACGGCAAGATTTTTAATGTATTTATTTTCTCTATCATAAATTTATATTTGAGGCATTAAACTCCCCTCCACAATCCCAATCTCCTCCTCCGTCAAGCCATACAATTCATAAACCATCCGGTCAATTTCACGGTCGGTTTTTTCAATTTCAGCTTTGAGTAATTGGGCTTTTTGTGCTTCCTGTAAAAAATAATCTTCCCATTCGGATTCTTCCGAGAGGCTTAATTTTACTTTCATTCTACTTAATTCTTTGATGAATTCGGCATATGAAAGCAAATACCAATTCTGCAATTTGCCTGTAGTCTTTTCGAGATTGAATTTACGCTGAATAGTACGGGTGAATCTGGAAGTGAGGTCATGCTGGTCGGCGGTTAGTTGAGTTCGTGCTGTGGCAAATTGTGCAAGTATAGAGGTCTGCTCTTCGTTTGCTTGTGGAACAGGAAAATGCTCAAAATAAATTTTTCGGATTTCGCGACGATTATCGCCTAATTCGGGACAATTCCACCAAATCCAAAGCTTGGCAAGCGAAGAATTTAAAACAGCAGTGAGAAACAGCAATGAAATAGAATTATCTTGTGTCGTAAGAATGAAGCTTTTATCATTTCCAAACAATCCGCTTTCGTCATACATAAAAGGAAAAAACGAAGTCATATTAGGGTAGATGATTTTTGGTTTGGCAAATTCTTCATAATAGTTAATGCTGTCTTGAGTTTCAAACCATTTATTATTTGTCTTTTTGCGCGAGCCTTTTTCTCCTGTTTGTTTCAGTCGGTCATAACTAAATGAAAGCAAATGTTCTTTGATTGTAGGATAATCTTCAATATTTATTTTTAAGGTGGGAAATGTGCCTATTAAATATTCAAAACCAGTTATTTCATAGGGAGAAATATCTCTTCCTCGAACCATTGGTTTTATGAGTTCTTCACTTTTTGCATCGGCGGCAATCAGCTTTTGTTTCGTTTCTTCATCAATATAGAAAGCATCATTATAACCAGTAAGTATACCTCGGTAAATTGAAATAGGTAAATTTTTCAATTCGATGCCGTTCACTTTCATTTGTTCAAGTTTTCGGGCTTCGTCTGGTGAGACGATTGTCCAACTTTCTGCCGCAAACTCTCTTGTGGTTTTATTTAATTCAAATTCAGTTTCCAAATCGGAGGTATTCGTTTTTATAGCACATGCTTCAGTCTTGCCTTGATATGGTTCCTTGGTCAATATCAATATGTGTGGATCTACAACAGCATCATAAAATACAGGGATTCCCGGAAAATCAAGTAGAATTGTTGGGTTGACTTTAGTTGTAAGAAACTTCCGCAAGCTTTCTCCATAATTTACTCGCAGCCACTTATTGGAAGTTATGTAACTCAAGTATCCGTGGGGCTTTAGTATTTGACAACCTCGTTCATAGAATAGGCAATATAAATCTGCGCTTTTGTTATATGTCTGATAGCTGCATTTCGAAAGCTTATCACTCATTTCGCCCATAGTTTGGAGCTGCACATAAGGCGGATTCCCAATCACCACATCAAAGCCACCTTTTTCAAATACTTCGGGGAATTCCTTTTGCCAGTTAAAAGCTTTATCACCGGCGACTTCGTGGTCGTCAATCAGTGAGTTTCCGCATTTGATGTTATTGTTCAGGGTAGTAAGTTTACGGCCTCGCTGGGCAGTTCTCAGCCAGAGAGATAAACGTGCAATCTCAACACTCTCTTCATTAATATCCACCCCAAACAGGTTTTTCTCCAATATCTGGTTTTCTACATCCTGGAATATCATGACACTGCCAAATAATTTGGCAGTGAGTTCGTCAACAAAATGGTGCTCGCTAATTAAAAGTTCCAATGCCTGGTTCAAAAAAGCACCCGAACCACAAGCCGGGTCGCAAATGGTGAGCTCAAGCAACCAGTTCCTGTATTTTTCAAGGGCTGCCAGCAAACGCTTTTTGGTTTCTTTTTGGCGGTTGGTTGTAAACTCTTCGTCAACAATGCCCAGTTCAGCTTTCTTTTCCTCGCAAAGTTTACCAACCGTATTGTCAACAATATACTTGGTGATGTATTTGGGTGTATAGAAAACACCGTCTTTCTTGCGCTTCGACTTCTGTTTATCGAAATCAACACCCTCCAGCTCGGCAGTGGTACTTTCAATTTCGTTCAGGCTGTGCTCGAAAATGTGCCCAAGAATATTGACATCAACCTGCGATTCAAAATCATAATGCGAAAGGGCTGAAGTATGCCGGAGCAGAATGGAATCATCTATTTCAATTTTATCCAGCAGTTCATCAGTTAAGAAGAGCCCGCCATTGTATTCCTGGATATCATCTTCCGGCACCATCCCTTTCCGGCCCTTGTTCAGGTATCCAAAATACTGTTTATAGATTTCATAAAGTGGCTTGTAAGCATCCTCATCTTTCAGCACATTCCAGCGTTTGATCATCCTGCCAATGGAATTGGGAGGAAGCAGCCCACGGTCTTCAGCAAAAAAGATAAAAAGGAAACGGTCAAGCAACTTTTGGGTCTTTTTATAAAGCACCAGTTTGCCCGCACCTTCCAAACCCAAATTCCGCTCAGCGATATCTTCAAACAATTCTTTTTTGAACAAGGAATAATCGGCATAAAACTTTTTGGTGATTTGCTCTTCCTCCTGGATCGATGCGTTTTTAATTTGCAAGGGTAAATCCAAAAGCAGGTTAGTGCTGTTCAGGCAGAGGTAGAGAAGTTGGAAACGTTCCCACGACAGAATGAACAAATCGAATTCTTCAAACTCAACGGCATCATTAATATAAAACCTGAGCTTTTGAAAATTGGAAGTAATTACATAAGTGCAGCCCCTTTGGTTGGCTTTATAATCGAAAGCTTGTTTGCGGACAGTTTCGAGGTCTTTGGTTTTTGTCGATTTCAGTTCGATTACTCCTACAGCTTTTCCGTCTTTTAAAATTGCTCCATCTGCCTTTTGCGCCCCTTTTTCATTTTTAAATTCGGTAGTCAGATTAAAACCGGGTTGTGGATTCAGCACAAATCCAAAAACAGTTACAAAAAGTTCCCTCAGAAACCCTTCCTGGAATTGCTCTTCCTTGCTGTCGAAAATGTTTTGCTGAATAGCCGGATTGTGGAAATAGCTCTTAAACGTTTGATAAACGTTTAGTACTTCTTTTTTATCCTGTTCTTTCAGGTATTTGTTCAGGACTGACTTTTGGAAGAGTGGCATTAGCGTTAGGTTAAGCAGCGACTAAATTACTAAAAAGAATGAAGTAAGCACAGGGAACTCAATTAAGGGAATGATTGCATTTTAAACGTTTAGGAAGGGGAGTTGATTCTGGGTCAACTGTAAGGCAAGCGCTTGAAAACCAATGCAGTCAATTCGCAGTGGGCTAAGAGGTTGTAATTTTAGTAATTGATCTTATTGTTTAATAACAAACTACAATTATTACTTAAAAGGGCTGCTATATTCAGTATTTGTCAAGTAGGTTTCATCAGTAAGAGTGTGCAAAAAGGCAATAATGTCTGCCTTGTCTTGTTCGGTTAATTGTAAACCTGGGTTGATATTGTATTGCATAATTTCATCAACTGTAGAAGAGTTTTTTACTCCGTGGTTATAATGGTTGAGTACTTCATCGAGGGTGGCAAAACGCCCGTCGTGCATGTAGGGTGCAGTGGCTGCTATATTTCTTAAGGAAGGGACTTTGAATTTTGCTTTATCCGAATCGTTCGCAGTAGTTTCAAAATAGCCCAGGTCGGCAAAGGATGCTTCATCATCAAGCCCGTTGTTCATGAATTTGTTGTTGGTGAAATTAACTCCGGCGTGGCAATGAAAACATTCGCCACCTTTGGTATTGCCATTTGGGTCGAATTCTGTAAAAAACAATTCATGTCCTCGTTGCTCACTTTCCGATAAAGTTGCATTTCCCAATAAAAACTGGTCGTATTTTGAATTCATTGATAAAATTGTGTTCATGAACTGTTCCATTGCAAGCCCCATTTTTTCGGAAGTTATGGTGCTATCCTCAAATGCCCTTGCAAACTGGAAACGGTATTCTTGTGTTTCCTGAAGTTTGGCTACCGCGTTTTCCAGCGTTTCGTTCATTTCCAATGGATCCTGAATTGGTTTCAGCGCCTGGTCGCGAAGCAATGGAGCCCTGCCATCCCAGAAAAAACCATTGGTATGCCATGCCATATTGAAAACAGGCATCGCCTGCCTTCTTCCCGGCAGGTCATCAACTCCTAAGCTGAATTGCCGAACATCACTAAACCCGTCAACCTGCAAATGGCAGTCGGCGCAGCTTTGGGTTTCGCCTTTCGATAATTTCTTTTCATAAAAAAGCATTCTGCCTAGCTGTACTTTTTGAACAGTCAGTTGGTTGTCTTGTGGTATTTTTGGATTAGGAAAATAGCTATAATCCAACACATAAGGTGTTGGGTCATACTCAGGGAGCACTTCCGGCTCTGGCACCTGCGGAGTATCTGTTTGCTTGTTGCAGGACCAAATGGAGGCCGAAAATGAAATTAAAATTACAAGGGCAATTTTCTTCATAAATTTATGGTCTGAATTTTTTATTGTTGACAAAATCGTAATCTGTGAGCGAACGAAGAAAAGCAATGAGCGCTGCCTGTTCTGCTTCGGTCAGGTTAAGTGGTTTAATCATTTCATTTTTGTGGGGGTGATTTTTTCCTCCCGAATTATAATGAGCTACTACTTCTTTTAAAGTTTTCATCGACCCATCATGCATGTAAGGGCCGGTTACACCAACATTTCTTAAAGAAGGCACTTTGAATAACGCCCTGTCTGTTTCAATATTCGTTAGTTTAAACCTTCCCATATCGGCATATTCTTGATAAAGTCCATTGTTTTGAAATGAATAATTACTGAAATTAAAACCACTGTGGCAACTAAAGCAATTTGTCTTTTCACTATTAAACAACTCCATGCCTGCTATTTCCTGGAAAGATAAAGCTGTTTTTTTATTTTGAAAAAAATATTGGTCGTAAGGGCTGTTTCCACTAATTATTGAGCGCTCGAAAGTTGCCAAAGCACGGGCAATTACATAATGGTCGGGCTCGCGGTTGTATGCTTCC
>DATCTB010000613.1:0-3048 GCA_036568185.1 Bacteroidales bacterium
AAACCATCCAGGTCAGGGTTGGTACTACTTAAACTTGTTTTGTCAGTTTGTTTCATTTTAATTTTAAGAAAATCTGCTTTCGGATTACCGGTGTTGTTAGTTGGCACTATGATGCCGTTAATTTCCCCGGCTACGATGCCAAGACCGGCAGCATTCAATTCAGTTTTTAGAAACAGATATTGCGATTTGCCTGAATTTTGTGTAGCATCTATTACATTTGGGAGTGACAATTCACCTGTTCCAATCATTACCGTCGTTTCAGAATTAATTTCGTCAACCACCACGTTTTTTTCACGGTATTGGTAAAAATCATAGGTCGGATTTTCAACATAGTTGAATGTGCTTCCGGAAAAATTGGTAATAGAATGAGAAGCCGTAAAACTTAAAACGGAATCCACTTTGGAAGAGTCGGTGATGTAGGTATTGCAGGAATAATCCCACTCGCCGCAGCCCTTGTTCCTGTCAGTTGTCGTCGAAACCAAACCGTCTTTGCAACGCATATTATACAGCATGATAATCTTTTCAAAAGTTAGTTCCGGGTTATCCGGAAAAGCAATCATCGTGTCCCTGATACCGCTTCCGTGGGTTTGGGTATAGTTAAAAGTTTCAACAAAAATGGTGTCGCCCTCACTTTGCGCGAAAATAAAACTGCTTAGAAAGAGGAGACAGATGGTAAAAAGATTTTTCATTTTATTACAATTTAGGAATCAAATATTAGTGTGTTTACTTGAATGGTACCTTGCAAAGATAAGAAATGGTTTGTTAGGGAAAATTTTGGAACGAGGAGTATAAAAGATTTAACTGCGGAGGGCTCGGGGGAGGCGCAGAGAAAGCGCTGAGCGAAAAAATTCCCTTCCTTATTTTCAAGGACGGGTGCCCGAAGGGCGGGGAGGTTTTTTTAAATAAAATTATTTGATAAATCTTATAGAATCAAAATTTTAGATTTCAAGACAAAATTTATAACCGCAGAGAAAGCAGAGAACGCAGAGGCCGCAGAGAAATCGCAGAGAAAAAACTCCCCTCCTTATTTTCAAGGAGGGGTGCCCGAAGGGCGGGGTGGTTTTTTAAAGCTATTTCTAATTTCCTCTAAAACAGCCTCTAAATTATTAAAAACATCCTTGTTCTCGAACCTTAGTATTTTAATATTAAACGAACTAATGTACTTATCCCTTTCAATATCGTGCGCTTCACCCTGAATTGTAAAATGTTCGGCACCATCCAATTCTATTGCCAGTTTTTCTGAGGGGCAATAAAAATCAACAATGTATTTTCCGATGCTGTGTTGCCTTCTGAATTTCTTACCATCCAATTTAGATTTTTGCAAAACTGTCCATAAAACGGCTTCGGCTGAAGTCAAATTATTTCGGAGTTCTTGCCTGAAACCCTTTAAAGGTTTTCTATTAAAAATTTTTTGTCCGGGCATGATTTCAAAATTAGGAAAATATTCAACTTATTTTTAAACCAATTTATAAACCACCCCTGATTCTCGCTTTGCTCGAATCTTTCCCCTCCTTGAAAAAAAGGAGGGGAGTTGGTTTGCTCAGGATAAAGTGGATTAAACCTAAATTTTCCATGCTATTAAGGTATACTTTTTGTCGATTTATTATAGTACGAAATACAAGTATTTTAACAAACATCAAATCCCCTCCTTATTTTCAAGGAGGGGTGCCCGCAGGGCGGGGTGGTTTTTTAATACTATCTTACTGCTTCAAAACCTTAAAATTCCAGCAAACTGTACTTTCCTTTTGAATGTTCCTTGAGTTCATTTTTTGATAAAACGCGCTTTGCCTGCAACAGTTTTTATTTGGATAAAACCAAAGTGATATTACCACAAGAAACAAAATAGTTGCCTCCACTTGATATGCGAATACCAAGTTTAATCTTTCCACCTGGAATATTGTTAAGAAAATTACTTGACGACTTATACGTGCCTTCAGGAATATCATCAGAAGTTACGCTGCTGTTCTCTATAGTTTTATTATTGGTAAGGTCATACAGTTCCCAGGTTCCTTCTCCGGTTACATCATTATTACTATCAATCTCAGATGTTCTTATATTAGAGACCAACAAAACGGCAGATTTTACATTTGAATAATTTGAAATATCAAAATAGGGTTCAGAAACAGGATAAACCCATGTCACAGTGTCCGAAGTGCCCATACCACTATTTAACAAGGTAATCATTACTTCATTATTAAACTCAATTGGTTCATCTTTTTTGCATCCGGTGAAACTTACGAAAGTTATTGCCAGAATGATTAAAATTTGTGTTTTCATTTATTTGATTTTTTTGTTATTAATAATTGTTTTCTATTTATAATTTTGTCAAAATCTCAAGCTAATTCTTTAGCAATTTAAAATTCTTTGACCCTGAGTTTGTGGAAATATTTAAAATATACATCCCCTTTGCCAGCCCGGGCAAGTCAATTTTTGCCAGGCCGTTTCCGGCTTCCAAAGTGTTTTCATACAGCATATTGCCCATTGTTCCGTAAACCCTGTAATTAACTGATTGGTTTGTTGAGCCTGGCGTTTCAACGTATAAATGGTCAACAAAAAGGGAAGGATAGACCTTGATTTTTTCAAAAAATTCATTTCCTTCTGCAATGGCATTTGGTTGCCCGCCAAAGAGCAATTGGCTGTAAAAACCATTGGCATCAGTTTCTCCACTATTAGCATACCACGACAATTTTATGTTTCCGTAATCGGGATAATAATTAGCCGGTAATGTAAGATAGATTTCAAACATGCCGCTTACAACCAGTGCCTGGCCAATTGCCAGAATACTGTCTTGCACAACAAATTCTTGAACTGGTGTTCCCTGGTTGCCTAAGGTTGAGCGGAGGTAAGGCGGCGCATACACTTTCAGATAAACCGTTCCGTTAAAATCAAACTGTGGGCTGCCATCCTGCTTGCTTACAATTTCACCCTGGATGGCTAAAGTGCTGCCCGGCGAAATGGTGTCGGTGTACAATTCAATTGCAACATCATTGATTTTTGTGCTAACAACATTGTACTCAGGAAAGCGGATTTTTAATGCCGGGTCGCCAA
>DATCTB010000614.1:0-4483 GCA_036568185.1 Bacteroidales bacterium
TGTGTTGGCGTTTCGGAGAACTTCGTGGTAACTATTGATGAGTGTACCGGTATTGGCGATAATGGCGAACAAGGCAGCGTGAAATTATTCCCAAACCCGGTAAGCGATAAGTTAAATATCACACTATCCTCAACTGCCGATGTATTTGTTTATTCCATCAGCGGGCAGCTTTTGCTTCAGCAAAAAGAAATTTCCGGCACTTACCAGATGGATGTTAGCGGGCTGGAAAATGGGTCTTATATTGTGAAGGTGATTGGAAAAAACGAATCGTTTACTGCCAGGATTAACGTGATAAAATAAATTAATAATATTTTATTTTCAGAAAAAGGTTCGGCGGAAGGCGGGCCTTTTTCTTTTTAAGGCATTTTTCACGGAGTTGGGTTGGGTTTATGTGCCCACACACAATCTGAAGTCTTAACCGTGGCAAAGCGCATTGGCAACTTTGGATTTTAACCCCCGAAGGGTCAAGTTTGTAAACGTACCTTTTAACACAACAATAAAAAACTGGATTCCTCCCGAAAACTTTCGAGATTCGTGGTAAAGAAGAAAGGAATTGTGCTTTCATTCCTAAAAATCCGCAATCCACAATCCGCAATCCGAAATCCGAAATCCACAATCCGAAATCCGCATTCCGAAATCTTCTTATCTTCGCCGCTCGAATAAAAAAACTTTTAATTTTTTAAAACAATAATAAATCCTGATTGTTGTTTAGGAGATTGCAACTATTTCAAAATTTTCTTTTCCTTATTAGTAATTCCAATATCAGACTATCTGCAGGCAAGCGATGAAAATCAATTTATCTTATTTCGTAACTTTTATTTTGCTTTTCAGTGTGGCACTGGCTTTTGGTGAAGGCAGCAATACGAAAGACGGCTATACCATCAGCGGGTTTATTTCTGACAACAGTACCGGCGAAAAACTTCCGGGTGCTACTGTTTTTGTGGCTTCGCTGGGAAAAGGTGCTGCTTCGAACAATTATGGTTTTTATTCGATTACCATTCCAAAAGGAAATTATGAACTAAAATATTCATTTATCGGCTATGCCAATACGCTTGTCAAAATCCAGTTGCGGGCCGACACTACAATTAATATTGAACTGGCTCCTTCGGCTGAAAACCTCAGCGAGGTGGAAATTCTTGGAGAAGGAATTAACGAAAATGTAAGTTCAGCTCAGATGAGCATCATGGCGCTTACCAGCCAGACCATTGCCAGCATTCCGGCATTTATGGGCGAAGTGGATATTATCAAGGCTTTGCAGTTATTGCCGGGGGTTAAGTTTGTGGCAGAAGGCACTTCAGGCTTCAGCGTGCGTGGTGGCAGCCCCGACCAAAACCTGGTGTTGCTTGACGAGGCCCAGATTTACAATGCCGGGCATTTGCTTGGTTTTTTCTCGGTTTTTAATAATGATGCCATACAAAATGTGCAATTGTACAAGGGTGATTTGCCTGCCCAATACGGCGGAAGGCTTGCCTCGCTGGTTGATGTAAGCATGAAGGAAGGAAATAACAAGCAGTTTCATGGAGCGGGTGGAATTGGCCTGATTTCGAGCCGGCTGATGCTGGAAGGCCCGATTGTTAAAGACAAGGCCTCATTCATGGTGGCCGGCCGCAGAACTTATGCCGACTTGTTTTTAAAACTTTCGCCAAACGAAGACATCAACGACAATGCCTTGTATTTCTACGATATGAATGCAAAAGCGAACTATGCAATCAACCAGAACAACCATTTGTACATTTCGGGCTATTTTGGAAAAGATGTTTTTAAGAATGATGATTTTAAAATGAACTGGGGCAATGCAACAGGAACATTGCGGTGGAACCATATTTTCAACGAGCGCTTGTTCTCCAACTTCACTTTTATTGCTTCCAAATTCAATTATAGCCTGGGTGTTCCTGAAGGTGGCGACAATGCTTTTTTATGGGAATCGGCGCTGACGGATTATAACCTGAAGGGCGATTTTACCTGGTTTCTTAATAATAACAACAAAATCACATTTGGCTTTTCATCCATTTACCACGATATTTTTCCCGGAACGCTTGAAGGATTGGGCGAATCGCCAACTTTTGGGAAATATTCCATTCCCAGCAACTATGCACTCGAAAGCGGCGTGTATATCAGCAATGAGCAAAATATAGGCCCGAAAGTTACCATCAAGTATGGAATTCGTTTGTCGTCGTTTAGCAATGTTGGGCCGGGAACGGTTTACGAATTCGACAGCCTTGGTTATGTAAATGATTCATCTACTTATGCAAGCGGCGATTTTTACAACACTTATTTTCAACCTGAACCGCGTGTGGGTATCGTATATAAATTTACTGAAACAGCCTCGGTAAAGGCAAGTTATTCAAGAAACGCACAATACATCCAACAGGCATCCAATTCAACGGGGGGCTCGCCTTTCAATATCTGGTTTCCTGCCAGCCCGAACGTGTTGCCACAGATAGGCGACCAGGTGGCTTTGGGTTTTTTCAAGAATTTTAAGGAAGGAATGTTTGAAACTTCCGTGGAAGGATATTATAAATGGACAAAAAATGCCGTTGATTTTGTTGACCATGCCGATTTGCTTTTGAACCAGTACCTTGAAGGTGAAATACTTTCAGGAAAAGGTTATGGCTACGGGGCTGAATTTTTTGTTAAAAAAGCCATCGGCGACCTGACGGGTTGGGTGAGCTATACCTGGTCGAGAACTTTTAAGGAAGTGCCGGGAATAAACAACAACGACCCCTACCCTGCCAGCTACGACAGGCCAAACGACCTTTCAATCGTAGTGAATTATAATTTCAAAGAGCAACTCAGCTTTGGATTAAACTGGGTTTACCTGACGGGAATGCCGGTTACTTTCCCGGTAGGAAGATATGAATACGGCAACACCATTGTCCCTGTTTATTCTGCCCGTAATTCGTACCGCCTGCCTGATTATCACCGCCTCGACCTTTCAATTACCTGGCGCGAAAAAAGCAAGCCGGAAAAACGCTGGCACAGCGAAGTGAATTTTTCGATATATAATTTGTACTACCGTAAAAATCCGTGGGTAGTTAATTTTGTGAATGACGTGAACAATCCTTATGTAACTTACGCCGAGATGACTTATTTGTTCGGGGTGATTCCTTCGGTAACCTATAATTTTAGATTTTAAGATGATGAATTATAAAAGAAATATCCGGTTTTTCGCACTGCTAACTTTAGTTTCAGTGTTGTTTTCGTGCACCGAGAAAATAGATATTCCGCTTGACGAAAATTACGCCAGGCTCGCGGTTGAAAGCTATATCACCATCAACCCCGACACGGGCTACGTCCGTCTGACACAAACTGCAGGGTATTTTTCGAACGAGGCGCCACCGGTTGTTTCGGGTGCAACTGTTTCCATTCAAATTAAAAGCGATTTGTATCTTTTGGATGAATCACCGGCTGAGTCGGGCTATTACCATCTTCCTCCAAATTTTGATGTAAACACCAACGATACCTTGCATTTAACAATTGACCTGAAAGAGCCGATTGCAGATGAAAGCCATTTTGAGGCAAAAACTTATATGCCTTATTTGTCGGACCAGATAGATTCCATCAATGTGGAATATAACGGCGATTTTGGCGTCTGGATTGTGAAACTGTATGCCTACGACCCGCCCGGGCCAAATTTTTACATGTTTAATGTGATGCGCAACGATACAATAATTACCGACAGCGTTTCGCGGGTGAGCGTTTCAGATGACAGGCTTGTTGATGATATTTATATCAATGGAATTTGGGTGATTTTCCTGGAAGAAGAGCAACTGGCCCCTGGCGATAAAGTTACCCTCATTACTTCAAGCATTACAGCCGATTATTACGATTTTATCATTGAACTGCAAACCGAAATTGGCTACAAAGACCCTTTGTTCAGCGGGCCGCCGGCTAATGTTTCAACCAACTTAAGCAACAACGCCGTAGGGTTTTTCTCTGCTTTTCCGTCAGCTTATACTGATTATACAATTCCGGAAGATGCGTTGGAAAAGTAATGCGGATTTCTTTAAAAAAACAAACTCGAAATAGTTTTTAAATTTGGATATTGGTTTTTGATATTAAAAACCCTTCCGGCCTTCGGCCACCCCTCCTTTGCAAGAAGGGGATTAGAACAAAGCCCTGGAATAAATTTGGGAAGTTATGCTTTATCAACAGCGTCATCCAGGAAATCAAGAATTCTTTTCATCTGATCGATACTTTTGTACTGTCCATATTTCGCGGCAGCAATTACCAATAAATAGAGAATTACACAAACCGGCAAACTCCAAAGCCAGGGCGCTTCCATCTTGAGCATCCACTGTGAAACACCCAGCGCCGCACCCAGGAAAAACATCACCACAACAGCCGAATAAAAGAACATGTACATGGTCCAGATTTTCGGCTTTGGGCCAATAACACCCCGCACCAGCGAACCTTCTTCAAGCGTTTCAATAGTTACATGCATCTCAGGCGACCAGTATTTTTGTTCTGCCTGCGGAATCCC
>DATCTB010000615.1:0-6719 GCA_036568185.1 Bacteroidales bacterium
AAGTTGCATTGGAGAAACACTTCAATTTACTGACCTGACTAAATTTTCACCTATACAATGGGAATGGCAATTTGATCCGCCAACTGTTACTTTTGTAAATGGAAGTGACCAATTCAGCCAAAATCCGGAAGTTGTTTTTGAGGATGCAACGGCATACTCTGTTACATTGACGACCTGGAACCTCAACGGCGAGTCGGATATTACCAAATTCGACTTTGTTAATTCAGGTGGCTATGTTCCATATTTTAAAGAAACCTTTGAAACCGAATCTTTCCGCAGCAATGAGTGGACTATTCAAAATCCGGATAATGAAATTACCTGGAAATTGCATGAAATTGGTGGAAATGGCCCAGGAAACCTGGCAATGGGTGTTGATATGAGCCACTATTTTGCCATTGGCCAACGCGACAGGCTTACAAGCCCACCATTCAACTTTACAAATTTTAGCTCTGCGGCAATTGATATGCAATATGCTTACGCGAAAAGAATTCAGGACATTTCAGATTCATTAATCATCAAAATTTCAACCGACTGCGGCGAAACCTGGACTAGAATTTTTGCAGGGGGCGATGACAATAGTGGAAATTTTGCAACACACGAACCGGTTGCCGATGGTTCTTTCTGGCCAAAATACTACTGGGACTGGTGCTCGGCAGGTTATGGTGCGTCATGTATTTCTCTTGATTTAACCCCCTGGGCCGGGCAAGCAAATGTCCAACTTCAGTTTGAAACCTGGAGTGCTTATGGCAACCCAATATTCATTGACAATATTGAAATCAGCCAGTTTGTAGGACAGGAAGAAAATGCAGGAAAGAATGAAGAATTGCTGATTTTTCCTAATCCTTCAAAAGGGATTTTTCATATTGTACTTCCATCTGACAGAAATATCAACCAAATTCAATTGCTGAACCAATTGGGGCAGGTTGTATACACAAACCCGATTTCCGAAGGAACTAACCGAGTTGATATACAACTTAGCCTGAAGCCTGGTATTTATTTCCTGAATGCTCAAGGAGAAACCAATATGATTTCTAAGAAGGTAATTGTTTACTAAGATTAGTTATTGGTTATTTGAAAATTGGTTATCGGTAATACCGAATTTGTTAACTTAAAAGTGGTCGTCATCCTGAGAGACAAGGCCCAGAAAAAGGACGCACATAGTAAGATGACAATTTTAAAATCAATATCGAACAAGGATTAATGGGTAATGAATTAAGATTTATCTTTTTACTCCAAATTAAACTTCAAAAATCTTAAATCGTTAATCCTTGTTCATTATTATTAAATCTGATTTACAAATAGTTATAAAAAGTTGTCATTGGTAACTTGTTTCAGGATCTACAGGCTTGAATTCAAGAACATCATCCTTTGCTAATCAAAACACCCAGCCAATACTGATTTTGAGGTCAATAACTGCACCGGCACCCCGAAAATACCACCAGCCAGTTACTGGCTCCATTTCAAAGGAATTGTTTGGATCTGCAACATATATATAAGATTGTGGTACTTTCATTGGTAAAATTTGTATGCCTTCGGAAATGCTGAAAACAAAGTGATCTTTGGTAAAAGTATTGCCCCATGAAATGCCGCCTCCAAAACTCCAAAAATCGGTCGGCGTTTTAACGGTATAATAAATGTCACTATTTTTAACATCTCTATATATTAATTCAGGGAATGAAAAATAGCCAGCCACAAACTTAGCCTCTATAAAACCACCAGTCGTTGCATTTCGAAAAGGGTAAAAGCGATAAAAGGGCGACAATTTATATCCTTCAAATTGCTCCCCTGTTACCCCAAACATTAATTCATCGTTATATTCATAATGAAAATTATAAGTGTCATCTGGGTTAAAAAAATAACCCGCAAAAAGTAACCCAACAGAATGGTTGGTCTTTAAAAACCTCTCGTACCGAATTGACAAACCACCCTGGAATAATTCCAAAAGAGAAATAGTGATGGAATTTTTATACTGTTCCCTGAAAACATCATCTTTACTGTACGACAACGGGTAAAGCGTTGCCTTTGTGGTACTGGTTGCAATTGTTTTTGACTGAAAATCCGGGTAGGAAAGCAGCAATGATTCAGTTGTTTTGGGTAAAATAAAAGAATAGTACCCTCTATTATTTGTGTAACCGATAATTTTACCTGAATCAATTGCTATAGCTACTTTTCCTAAAGGATCTTTCAGGTTGGCATTATATACGAAACCTTCAACTAATTTTAAATCCTTCTCAGAATCTTTGTATATAAACCGCCCATTTTTCAGTAAAGTGTCAAGGGGAAATGAACGGGAAACCAAATGTATAAACCATGTTCTTGAAGCCATTCCCCTTTCAATGCTTAAAGTATAAGGATAATAGTTTTTACCCGTAAAACATATCGTATCAAAAAAACTTGATTCACCTTTCCATTTTAAAATGCCCTTGCTGTTTGACTGCACTGAATCGCCAAGCAAATTAGGGCGCACAACAACCCCACTTATGGGTTTTTCATCATATTGATCACGAATAGCAAACCTGATTGTTTTTGTTTGAGAAAAACCGGGAAGAATAAGCATAACAAATAGGAAAACAATGCTGTGCCTTTTCAGAGTTTTCATTTTGGTAATTAATTGGTTAGCCCAAATTTATAAAAAAATCCTTTCGCTAGTCAGGATTTGTAATCCCGAAATAAAAGCGAAAAGGATTTTAAATCCAAATCCCTTTGCTTCCAGCTTACAAATCTGGAAGAGCTCAGTGACAAGAAAACAAGAAGTCTAATTCTGCTTTTTTTATGTCTATATTTGTGATTGAAACATCCAAATAACTTCGTATGAAAAATAATACTATTTCTCTAATTTTTTTAATTCTAATTCTACCTTTATTATCTAATTCCCAAACTATCCTGGGAACAAAAGTTAAAGCTACAAAACACGCTACTGTAAGGGTTTCTGAATTGCCACAAGTGGCTGAAGCAGGAAGCGGAATAAAAGTACCAAATTTGAAATGGGAAATTCCAAACTGGAAAATCAATAAGGATAAAGTTATTTTCCTGGAAGAAAATACTCCGGAAAAAGTAAATCCTGCCTTCCGCGGAAACTCACCCGCACCCGACACCACTTTTGTTGGGTTGGGTGATACCCAAAATTCAATTCCACCTGATGTTAACGGCGCTGCCGGGCCTGAGTACATCATGGAAACATTGAACACACAAGTAAGAATAACTGACCGGCAAGGAAATAATTTGTTCACTACTGCGCTTGGCTCATTTTGGGCTGGCTTGCCCGGCAGTGGCAGCACTTTCGATCCAAAAATAATTTATGACCCTTATAACAATTGTTGGATAATGATTACGCCTCGTGGTTCAACAGTTACCGACTCACGAATTTATCTTGGTGTTAGCACAACTTCCAATCCATTGGATGAGTGGAATTATTATGCTATTGATACCGACACCGAAAACCTATTGTGGTTCGATTATCCGAACCTGGGATTCAATAAAAACTGGATAAGCATTGGTGGCATCATGCGCAACAGCGCCTTCGACCCAATAGATTATGTTGTTTTTACAGTTGACAAGCTGGCTTGCATAAATGGCGAAGAAAGCCCGGTTGTGAGCAAGTTTACCACTACTTTGGGATCAGTCATCGTTCCGGCTTTTACTTACGATGCTGAATTGGAAGAACTTTACCTGATAGCCACTGCAGATGGCAATTTGGAAGGATACGGCTATGTAAACTTATACAAAGTTTCAGGCGAAGTTAACGATCCTGTTTTTGAAATGCTGGGCTCTGTCGGCATTCCCGAGCCCTGGGAAAACTGGTCGTACAACGAAGGCGGTGATTTTTTGCCGCAACTTGGTTCCATTGAAAAACTGAACTCAATTGATGCGCGCATGCATACTTTAATAGTAAGGATTAATAAACTGTGGGCAGTTCACCACATTTACCTTCCTGCAGATGATCCGCAGCGCTGCGCTATTCAGTGGTGGAACCTTGATACAGTGGGAACAATCCTGGAAAGAGGTAGAATTGATGACCCTGATGGTGGTTTTTCTTATGCTTTTGGAAGCATTGCGGTGAATTCAAATGAGGATGTTTTTATTGGCCACGGAATTTTTTCTGAAACACAATATGCCGGCGCAGGCTATTCCTACAAAGCTTACTTTGATGAACCCAACTCCATGCGCAATTATTACCAGTATGCCGAAGGGCTGGCGCCTTATTATAAAACATTTGGCGGGGGCCGAAACCGCTGGGGCGATTATTCCGCAGTTTGTGTTGATCCTTTGAACGACATTGATTTCTGGGCTATGCACGAATACGCTGAAACGCCAACCACAGCAGACAGTTGGGGAACAATGATTGCTTTTATGAAACCAAGTTTTCCACCAATTGCTAAATTTACTTCAGATGAAATATTAATTCCCGTTGGCGAGTCAGTTAATTTTATTGATCAAACCCTTGGTGTTCCAAGCAATTGGGAATGGACATTTGAAGGTGGTTCACCCGGAACTTCTGAGGATCAAAATCCTTCGAATGTTATGTACGAAATGGAAGGCAGTTATGATGTAACACTGATTTCAAGCAATGAGCTGGGAACTGATACGATTATTAAAGAAAATTATATTACAGCCAGCTCAACCATTTTGCCTGAAGTTGCTTTCGAGGCCAGCAAAACTGTTACCTGCCTGGGTGAAGCCATATCGTTTACTGATTTTTCAGCCTATTCTCCCATTCAATGGGAGTGGCAGTTTGATCCGCCTTCGGTCAATTTTGTGAATGGAACTGATCAGAACAGTCAAAATCCGAAAGTTGAATTTAATGAAGCTCTAACCTACGCAGTTACCCTTACGGTTTGGAACCTCAACGGCAGCTCGGTTCTAACCAAATTTGATTATATAACTTCCGGAGGCTATGTTCCTTACTTGCTTGAAACATTTGAGAATGAAACTTTTCAAGCTGAAGAATGGAGTATCCAAAACCCTGACAACTCTGTAACCTGGCAATTGTTTGAAATTGGAGGAAATACTCCCGGCAATATGGCAATGGGCCTCAATTTCAGTGAATATTTAGCTATTGGTGCACGCGACAGGCTAATCTCCCCTCCCATCAATCTTGAAGGCTTGAGTTCGGCAACGCTTGAATTTCAATATGCTTACGCGAAAAGGATGCCCGAAATTTCCGATTCCTTGATTATAAAAATATCTTCCAATTGTGAGCAAACCTGGTCAAGAATTTTTGCCGGAGGCGAAGATGGAACTGGCAATTTTGCAACTCACCAGCCCGTTCCCGATGGAAGCTTTTGGCCTGAAACAGAAGAAGACTGGTGCGGAAGTGGCTGGGGTGCCTCCTGCGTTTCGATTGACCTCACTCCATGGTTGGGATTGCCCGACGTTAAAATTGCCTTCGAAACCTGGAGTGGTTACGGCAACCCGGTTTTTATTGACAACATCAATATTAGTCAGTTCACAAATATTGACAGAGTAAAAACTTCTGAAGATAACTTTACTATTTTTCCTAACCCTGCAAGCAACGAATTCAGCATTTCCATTTCAAAAAAAGATGTTTTCAATACGTTAAAAATAATTAATTCGCTGGGAGAAACAGTTTATTTTCAAAAACTTAATTCTGAAAAAATTCAAATTGAAAATAAACTTGCACCGGGTTTATATATCGTAGTTCTTTCAGGAAATGGAAAGACCACATCAAAAAAAATGTTAATTTATTAATAAGGAATTGTCATTTCATGCGTCAGTTTTATTGAAAACTTTGTCGTTTTTAAAAATCATTTCTTTTATAAAAATTGAAAATTATTGTGCAATTTGTTGACATAAAATTACATACACCGGTTTTGTACAAATTATAATTTTATATTTGCGCTTCTATTTTAAGTTTCGTTAAAACCCATAAACATTAAAAAAAACAGTAACAAATGATGAAAAATTTTACCCTTGTTGTCGTACTTGTACTTATTGTTGTTTTTCCTTCTTCATTCATTAACTCACAATCTTTAAAACCAGCAAAGATTATGAAATCGGTCAGTTCCGATGTTTCAGAAAAGCTGACTGACATTGAACCGGTTCCTTACGGATTGAGGAATAAATATTGGAAAAACAAATTGGTTCCAAATAAATTTGAATTTAAAAACCTTGATGAAAACAAATCATCAGCTTATGTTGTTGATCCTGCGATGCAGAACTTTTTCGGGACCGATGCGGGAGAACCGATTATTGATCAAAACTTTGGTGGTATAAATAATAATTATGGAATCGCCCCTCCTGATACACACGGCGATGTAGGTCCTGATCATTATTTTCAAATGGTGAATTTAGGATTTGCAATTTGGGATAAAAACGGAACAAAATTATATGGGCCTGTTGACAATATTACCTTATGGTCAGGATTTCCTGGCCCTTGGTCAACAACCAATGATGGCGACCCGGTTGTTCTATATGATGAATATGCTGACAGGTGGATAGCCACACAGTTTGCTTTGCCAAATTATCCAAACGGCCCATTTTACGAATTGGTTGCAGTTTCAAAAACCGGTGATCCTACCGGAGCCTGGAATCGTTACGCTTTTGAGTTTGATGATATGCCTGATTATCCGAAATTCGGAGTTTGGCCAGATGGTTATTATTTAACCGTTAACCAGTTTGAATCAGGTTCTGGAAATTGGCTCGGTGCAGGCGTTGCCATTCTTGACCGCGATGGTATGATTAACGGAGATACGGAAGCT
>DATCTB010000616.1:0-2990 GCA_036568185.1 Bacteroidales bacterium
CTGCAACTGCTGATGGATAACTTAAACAACACCCTTGAAACAAGTAAAGTTGTAGTTGTTAAATACCGCCCTGAATTGTCCTACACACCTGATGACAATATCTGGCTTGAAAAAGCTCCTTACCGCCGTTTCAATTATTTCTATTTTTTCCCTGGAATGGAAAAAGAAATAGAAAATGTGCTGATGACATGGAAAACATTATACCAGCAAAAAGATGTTGAAAACGGTTTCCGCGTATTCTCAGGAATGGTTGGGCTAGACAGGCCGGTTTATATATTAACCACCTGGGCCTCCGACCCGGTTACTTATCAACAGAACCTTCAGGAAAATATGAAAAAGCTGGGTGATGAAGGCCCAAAAGTTTGGCTGAAAACCATGGAACTTGTTAGAGATGTAGAAACAATTGAAGGTTGGTACTTGCCTCAGTACTCGTACATTCCTGAAAAATAAAACAGAAAATTTCGTTTTAAAAAAAAGCTGCGCAAACAACGTAGTTTTTTTATAGAAATTCCCAAAACATATTCCGAATCAGGCATTTACCAAAATTTATATCTGCTTATTGTAAGCTATCCTTTTACTACTTCACTACTATTTTTCTGGCTAAGGTTCTTTTGCCATTTATTTCTATATAATAAATGTATTGCCCGGGCTTCAAATTGGCTGTATTAAGTAACAAGTTTTCAGATGATGAAGTAAGGTTAGACCTGTTAACTTCATGGCCGCTGATATCCAATAATATCAATTCCGCATTCAAATCTTTTTCCAATTTATAAGGAATATTGACAAAATTACTGGCCGGATTTGGATAAGGATTCTTCAGACTAATTTCAGAGTTTTCAGGCGTTGAAGACGAAATTGTACCTGTTAAACCATAAATCTCTGTATTCAAAACGTAAAGGGAAACCGCAAAATCATAAATATTGACCAACAATTTTAATGAGCCGTTGTTGTAAATAACCAAATCGGAATAAGAACCATTAACGACATCCAACAGCACTGTTCCGCTTTCATTCACCACTTGTGTAGTATAATAGTAATAACCACCTGTATCAGATGTCGGTTCGTAATTATAATAAACGACTAATAACTCCATCAATTCGTCATCATTAAAAACATGGGTAGAAACAAAGGCAACATCATATAAAAACATATTCGAAGGTGCTGTCAAACTAATGGTTTTCGTTAAGCTATAATCTAAACCATAAATTAAAACCTGGTTGTTGACAAAATTTGCAGAATAATATGCATTGCCTTCCAGGTATGCAAATAACACCGAACCAGTGTATTCCTTTTCGAGGTTAATCTGACTTTTTGCTGATAATGCAATCAGAATAAATAGAAAAAATGTTAAAACTCTTTTATTCATAGTGGTTAGAGGTTAAAAAATTTACGAACATAATAGTGCCAAAGATACTATTATGATTCAACTATATGAGTTCATAAAACTCAATTTATCGTTGCTCTTTCATATTGGCAGCATCCCGGCAATTCATCATACACTGAATCTTTTGCTTTGTGCTTATCCGTATCGTGGCCAACTTCGGCAATAGCCAATTCAATTTTGTCCGCATCGGTTTTAGAATCATCGAAAGTAACTTCGAGCATTTTGGTTTTTTTGTCCCAGGCAGCCGTTTCAACCCCCTGAACTGATTTTGCGGCTTTTTCGATGCGCGTTTCGCACATACCACAATTGCCAAACACTTTGAATATTGAATGTTCTATTTCTGCATTCAACTCCGGGTTTTCAGGTTTGTCCATATTCTCCATTGTTTCTCCTTTGCCCCCACCCATATCCATTCCAGGCATGGTGTTCAACTTTCCGCCTTCTGGGTTCATCATGCTTTGTTTGCCTGCCAATTGCGCTGCTGCATCAACGCTGAAAGCGCCGTTAGTAACAATCTCTTCGCCTTCCTGCAAGCCGTCGAGCACTATGTAATTGTCTTTCATGCTGGCACCAAGGGTAATTTCCCTCAATTTGAATGCAGGCATCTCAGAATCAGGAATTTTAACATACACAACAGAACGGGTTCCCGTCCACAAAACCGCCGATTGGGGAATGGTCAGTTCTTGCCCCGAGTTTCCTTTGTTTGATTTTACAATTCCATTAATAAACATCTCCGGTTTTAAGTTGGAACCCGGGTTTCCAACTTCCACCCTCACCCTCGCGATACGGGTTGCGGGGTCAATCACCGGGTCGATGAAAGAAATATTTCCAGAAAATACCCTACCGGGAATTGCCTTCGTGGTAAACTCAACTTTCTGTCCCATTTTTATCCATTGCAGGTCCGATTCGTAAGCATCAAAAACAGCCCAAACACTTGACAGGTCGGCAACATCAAACAGCACTGCACCTTTCGAAACATAATCGCCTTCGTTTACCTTGCGGGCTGTTACAATCCCGGAAGTATTGGCGTAAATGTCGAATGTAGTAGATACTTTTCCAGAAATTTCAATTTCATTGATTTGCTTGTCGGTCAGTTTCCAATTCCGCAATTTCTCGCGGGCAGCTTCCACCACAGAAGGATATTTGTCTTCAAGGGAAATGGATTCCAGCAATTCTTTTTGAGCCGTAACTATTTCAGGCGAATAAATTTTTGCAATAATTTGCCCTTTCTTAACGGTTTCGCCTGTAACATTGATGAATAGCTGCTCAATCCTACCGGGAACGTGAGCCGTTTGTGATTGGAGCAAGCGTTCGTCCGCTTGTATTTTTCCATAAAGCAACACTTCTTTTGACACATTGCCGGTACTTACCAGGTATGTTTGCACCTCGGCGAGTTTCATGGCTGATTCGCTCATCTCAATGGCTCTTTCATCAATTTCAGAGTTTGATTTTTGTAACGGAATCAAATCCATGCCGCAAATCGGGCATTGCCCCGGTTTGTCCATTTTTATTTGTGGGTGCATCGCGCAGGTCCAAATGCCGTTTTCATCTTCCGAATGTTCGTGAAGAGCTGTGTTTTCTTTATTTTCTGAATTGTCGGGCTGGT
>DATCTB010000617.1:0-6510 GCA_036568185.1 Bacteroidales bacterium
AAACCCGGGAAATTGTTTTTGGATTGAGACTAATGCTTTTGAAACATATAAGCCATGAAGACAATACTCGTTGCTATTGATTTTTCGAAGAATGCGGAGCATGCTTTGGAATACGCACTTGTTTATGCAAACAAGTTGAAAGCTGATATTCAGTTGATTTGGGTGGATAATATTCTAACTGATGATAGCGTTATTGACTCGATTGACCGGGAAACCAGAAAAGAAAAGAAATTTTATATGGAGGGCTTGATAAGCACGTATCAGCCGTTATTGAAAGGTTCGAAAATTTCTTATTTTTTTAAAAAGGGCAGAGTTTACCAGGAAATTGCCAAAGCAGCCAAACAAATAAATGCCGATATCGTATTTGCAGGAACTCATGGCGTTTCGGGTTATGAACAGTATTGGATTGGCAGCAATGCTTACCGAATTATGACGCAGTCGCCATGCCCCTTGGTTACTATCAGGAGTGATTATAAATTTAAAAAAACGATAAAAAATATTTTGTTGCCATTGGACAGTTCGCTTGAAACAAAACAAAAACTTCCGTTTGCCTGCGAGTTAGCCAATAAGTTTGGCGCCCAAATTCATTTGTTGATGATTTATAATTCACCAATTAGTATTATAAGAAAACGAGTTGAACAATTTGGGAAAGAAGCAGAAAAATGCCTGAAAGAACGTAAAATGGACTATGTAACCGAACACCTTGAGGTATCGAATGTGGCTGCTTCCTTACTTGAATACAGCAATGAAAAAGATATTGACCTGATAATGATTATGACCGACCAGGGAATTACAACAGCCAACAAATTTCTTGGACCATATGCACAACAGTTGATTAATAATTCAAAAATTCCGGTTATGAGTTTAAGGGCAAAAGAATTTACAGAAGAATAATATGAATTTCAGAAATAAAATATTTACAGCAATTGTATTTTCAAGCATTCTTTTTTGGGGAATGAATTGTTTACAGGCACAAAGCAAAGAAGGGAGCCTTATAATCGTTCAAGATCCACGGATTGATAGTCTTGTTGCTTTGAATACGGCCTACAACAAGGCCAATCCATACATTTCGGGATACAGAATACAGATTTTTATGGCATCAGGAAATGATGCACTTAATAATGCCAGGACAGTAAAGGAAAACTTTGAGTCTGAATTTGAGGATGTGACTGCCTATATAACATTCAGGGAGCCCTATTACAGAGTAAGAGTTGGTGATTATAGAAGCAGGCTTGAAGCAAATCAGCTATTGAAATCAATACGTAAATCATATAAAGATGCCTGGATAATTCAGGACAAAATCAGCTTACCCTTGTTAGTAACTTACCAAAAAACAGATAATTATGAATAAATCAATCGTCGTGGGCATCGATTTTTCAGATTGCTCAATAAACGCGCTGGAGCATGCAATTACCATCGCTCAGAAATCTAAATCCAACCTAACAATGGTTTGGGCAAATCACCTCGATTATTCAAAAGAAATCTTTTCAGTAGAACCAAAGCAACTTGAGAAGGAAGTGAAGAATCGTTTTGAACAACTTATTAAAAAGTATCAAGACAATATGAAAGGCCTAAAGCTGAACTATGTTATGAGAAAAGGTAAAGTGTATAAAGAAATATGTAGCGTTGCCAGTGATATTGATGCCTTTGTCATTGTTGTTGGAACTCATGGCTCAAGTGGTTTTGAAGAGTTTTGGATTGGAAGCAACGCCAATCGCGTAGTCTCGTCAAGTGATATTCCAGTAATCACTATTCGTGGTGGTATTGATATTGGAAGAGATATGCAAAAAATAGTGCTGCCTTTTGACAGTACGAAAACAACACGCCAAAAATTACCCATTACAGCTCTTTTTGCTAAATATTTTCGTTCGGAGGTTCATATTGTTGGCCTTTTCACGTCTAACCTCGATGATGTACAATACCGCATCAGGAATTATGTGGCTCAAGCCGAAGATTACCTTAAAGAAAATTTTATTCGCTATAAATCTACATTTATTGAAGCAGATAACATCACAGATGCAACTATCGAATATGCAAAAAGCATTGATGCAAACATGATTTCGATTATGACTGAGCAGGAAACTTCCACGAGTAATTTATGGATGGGTACTTATGCTTCGCAAATGGTTAACCACTCCCCAATTCCTGTTTTGAGTGTAAAACCAAATTCATTGGATTCCTATAATTAACCGTTATTTTATATTCATAAAAAAACCGCTTTGTCAAGCGGTTTTTTTATTTAGGGAAAGTTTTAACTCTTTATTTCATCATTATTTTTCTTAAAAAAATGATATTCAAGCAGATGATATTGTTTCATCGGGCTGATTTTTATCCATTTCTTATATTTAAAGAACCACTTCATTTGCAGAGAGTTAAACCCTTTTGTAAGGTGAGAAGCTATATAAGGGTGAACACCAAGGGTGAGCGATTTCTCATTTTGGTCCTGGATAAGATAATTAATATTGTTTTCAATTTCGTCAACCAACATTGAACTTGATTTTATTTCGCCGCTACCACCACAAACCGGGCATTGTTCAAGCACCGGAACCGACATTTCGGGCCGTACACGCTGGCGTGTAATCTGCACAAGGCCGAATTTGCTGGGAGGCAATATTGTGTGCTTTGCGCGATCCTTGCTCATCTCTTCCTTCAGCTTTTGAAAAAGAGTGCGCCGGTTTTTGGCATCGTGCATGTCGATAAAGTCAATAACTATAATTCCTCCCATATCGCGCAGGCGCAATTGCCTAGCTATTTCAGCAGCAGACTCAAGGTTGACTGAAAGTGCATTCTGTTCCTGAGATAAATCTTTGTTTACCCGGTGGCCACTGTTAACGTCAATTACATGAAGGGCTTCAGTATGCTCAATAATTAAATAAACACCACTTTTAATGGTAACATTTTTACCAAAGGAGCTTCTAACTTGTTTATCGATCCCGTAATGCTCAAAAATCGGGCTGCTTCCTTTATAAAGTTTTACAATGTCTTTTTTATCAGGCGCAATGGTGGCCAGCAGGTTCTTAGCTTCTTCATAAATCCCCTGGTCGTTTACATAAACGCTGTTGAAGGATTCATTCAAGCTGTCTCTTAAAATGGTGGAGGTGCGATCAAGTTCGCTTAATACTTTTTGCGGTGCTACAAGCTGAGGTAATTTATTGATAATCTTTTCCCATTTCCCAACCAGGTTGCTTAAATCAGCATTCAATTCAGCAACTTTCTTATTTTCAGCAACAGTACGGATTATCACGCCATAATTATTTGGCTTGATACTTAGAATCAGCCTTTTGAGCCTGTTCCTTTCTTCCTTGCTTTTAATTTTTTGTGAAATAGAAATCTTGTTTGAAAAAGGCATCAAAACAAGAAACCTACCGGGAAACGAAATTTCGGTTGAAATACGCGGGCCTTTCGTGGAAATTGGCTCTTTCGCTATCTGCACCAGAACCGACTGTCCGGTAACAAGCACCTGCGTAATTCTTCCAGTTTTCTCAATATCTCTTTCAGGTTTAAACTGGTCATGCGGAATTTGCTTTGCCCGTCCCTGTATACAAAGTTTGATGTATTTATTAAAGGTACGGATTTGCGGGCCCAAATCGAGGTAATGCAGAAATGCATCTTTCTCGTAACCCACATCAACAAAGGCAGCATTCAGGCCAGGCATAATCTTTTTTACCTTGCCTAAAAAAATGTCGCCAACAGCAAAATTGTTGTTGTTTTGTTCTTTATGAAGTTCAACCAGATTTTTGTCCTCAAGCAGCGCAATATTAACCTCCGATGTTGTCGAATCGATGATTAATTCTCTATTCACGATTTATATCTTTATTGTTAATACTGTAGCGCATTGAATGGCTATTTAAAAAATGTGCGGGACAAACTATTTTATTGCAGAAGGGTGGTGATAAAACGCAATAACATAGCGCTGCGAACCAACGCTATGTTATTGCATTGCTAAAAGAAACTATTTATTTCTTCTTATGCCTGTTCTTCCTCAAACGTTTTTTACGTTTGTGTGTCGCCATCTTGTGCCTCTTCCTCTTTTTTCCGTTTGGCATAATATTTAATTATTAAGATTTAAAAAAAATTATTTACCCTTAACTTCAGTAACGAAGGTTTTGGCTGGTTTAAAAGCAGGAATATTGTGGGCAGGGATAATTATGGTTGTGTTTTTTGAAATATTACGTCCGGTTTTTTCAGCCCTTTTCTTAATAATGAAGCTACCGAATCCTCTTAAATAAACGTTTTCGCCATCAACCATGGTTTCTTTTACAGTTTCCATGAAGGATTCAACTACAGCCTGTACAGCTACTTTTTCTATACCTGTTTTGCTGGCGATTTCTGTTACGATTTCTGCTTTGGTCATGTTTCTATTTTTTTGAAAGATTAAAAATTAGTTTTTTATTTCGGGCAGCAAAAATATAACAATTTTAGTAACATTGCATTTTTAATCACTTTTTTTTTCATCTAATTACTTCAATTTAAGTATTTTCGGCTGAATGAACAACTTTGGGAACGATTTAATAGCCTGGTACAAGCAAAATAAACGGCCCTTGCCCTGGCGAGAATCATCCGATCCTTATAAAATTTGGCTTTCAGAAATCATTTTACAGCAAACCCGAGTTCAACAAGGAACCGCATATTATCACCGTTTTGTTGAGGAATTTCCTGATGTTCATTCACTTGCCAAAGCACCCACAGATAAAATTTTCAAGATGTGGCAAGGGCTTGGGTATTATAATCGCGCCGCTAACCTTATTCAGGCAGCGAAAAAAATATCGACTGAATATGAAGGAAAATTCCCGGAAAGCCCAGAAGAACTAATGAAAATTAAAGGAATTGGAAGTTATACAGCCGCTGCAATTGCTTCTCTAGCTTTTAACGTGTCAGTTCCGGTAGTTGACGGAAATGTTTTCAGGTTGCTATCGCGAATTTTTGGAATTGAAACGCCTGTTAACTCGTCAAGTGCAAAAAAAGAATTTGAAAAAATTGCCCAATCGTTGATGCTTAATCATCCACCCGGCGAGTTCAACCAGGCAATGATGGAATTTGGTGCCTTGTATTGTAAGCCAAAACAACCTGATTGTTCTAATTGTATTTTTATTCAAAACTGTTTTGCAGGAAAAAAACGCCAGGTTGAAAAATTTCCGGTGAAAAACCCAAAAGCAGCAGTAAAGAAAATTTATCTGTTTTATTTTTTAATTGAAGTTGAAACTGATGAAACAAGTAAAATCTGGATAAAAAAAAGAACTGAAACCGATATTTGGAAAAACCTGTACGATTTTCCACATGCCGAATACGATGAACCTGTACAACCTGAAATTGCTCTAATTGATTTCATGAAAAACGTTAAGAATGCAGATTTTGTTTTAAAAAATATTTCTTCTCAATATAAGCATCAACTCACACACCGCCAAATACATGCCACTTTTTTAAGGCTGGTTGTGAATAAAAAATTTGATTTCCCAAATAAAAATTCCTTAATTTTGATAAAACTTGATGACCTTGACAATTACCCGGTCTCGAGGTTGATTGACAGGTATATAAAAGAACAAAAAATAATTAAATAAACAAGAAAATGGCAGGATTAAACAAAGTAATTTTAATTGGCAACGTAGGTAAAGACCCTGAAGTTCGCCAATTTGACAACGGTGGTAAAAAAATTAGTTTTTCATTGGCTACCAACGAAAGTTATAAAGATAAAGACGGTGCCTGGCAAGACCAAACCGAGTGGCATAACATAGTGGGCTGGGGCTTTTTGGCCGATAGACCAATTGCCAAGGGTGACACTATCTACGTTGAAGGAAAAATTAAAAGCCGTGATTATAAAGATAAAGATGGCAACACCCGCTACATTACCGAGATTCTGGCTGAACGCTTTAACATGATTTTAAGAAGGGGCGATGGCACTGGAGCAGGGCAACAAAGCAGCTACAAATCTAACGAAAGTGCACCTCCGGATGAAAATTCGCCAGCTGACGACTTGCCTTTTTAACAGTATTTGCATCACTATTGTTTTTCTGTTAATTTTGCCCCAAGCATTTGAATTAAAATAACTTTGGTGGATACCTCAGATTTAGATCCTTTTCCCGATTTACTAAGCTTGTTAGCCGATCAATTTTTTATTGGATTTGCTACAACTGATATTATTTCTATTTTATTATTGCTTGTTTTATTTATTTTTTCAGGCTTGGTTTCGGGTTCCGAAACAGCTTTTTTTTCCTTGCAACCCGCCGACCTTGAAAAACTTCGCGATAGCGATCAATCAAATGACCAATTGATTTTGCGTTTGCTTCAAAAACCTAAAAAACTGTTGGCTACCATTCTGATTAGCAATAACTTTATCAATGTTGCCATCGTTATCTTGTCCACATATATTTCATCGTCTGTTTTCAATGCTGATACTTACCCAATTCTTTTTGCTTTCATGCAGGTAGTTGTAATTACCTCATTTATCCTGATTTTTTGTGAGATAGCTCCCAAAATGATTGGAAATAAAGAACCACTAATGTTCTCGCACCT
>DATCTB010000618.1:0-4458 GCA_036568185.1 Bacteroidales bacterium
GAATGAAATTCTTCAGGCAGGGCATGCTTATCCCTGTTTACAATAATTATGTTGGCGGGATCAAGCGATTTAACTATTTTCTCTGTAACCGGTTCAATGATTATATCACTAATCTCTGGCTCAGGCTCAATTGAATTAAACAGAAAATAAATTTTATCAAAAAGAATTTTCGTTACAGAAGTTTCGATGGCCCTTTTTCTGCTAATATTCAACATATTCATGATACTTGAATTCTGAGTCAGGATATTTGTAGTCTGGTAAATTTTCAGGTCAGTAGAGTCGAAATCGAAAGAAATTATCAAACTGTCATTTTCAATAATGGTACTTGGCCGTAAGGGATCGGAATAAACTGGCTGAAGGGCCGGTTTTTCAAGAAAATAGAGTATAAGGTCAGGATGAAATGATTCAACAAAATTTTTCTGATAAGCGTACATATCCGCAATATCAAAACCACTGCGGCCAAAATTGAGAAATTCGAAATGCAGATTCGGATATTTTTCTTCAAGAATCTTCTCGGCAATATTTCCAAAATAATCTCTGTCAAACACTTGCCAGGCTTCAACATACGAATCACCCATCAATGCCACCCGAAAAACGTTTTCAGGTTTCTCCGGCGGATTAGCTTCTCCGATATACCTGTATTTATTGTACCTGCCAATTCCAAAGCCTTCATTGAAATACAGGTAATCCAGGTTTTTTCTTCTTCCGCGACCGATGTCGTCGTAAAATTCTGTATAAGAAACGCTTGCAAGATGACTTGTCCTGATAAACAATTCGCTCAGACCCATCGTTAATAAAAACGCGATGCAGAAAAGGGCTATTTGTTTTAATACTTTCATTTCTTTTAAAACTGAAAATAAATGAATGGCAAAGGCTCTGCCTGGAACATATAAATTAAAGTTACAATAAACATAGCAGCCAAAATGCCAACTTTTAGCCCACTTGACTTGAGCATGAGAATGTAAGTATGCCGGCCTGTGGCGTATTCAAAAATATCCAATATTAAGGTCAATATAGAATAGGACAAAACGATGGTGATAAATAAGATGGTATATTCACTGTGTTCCCAATGAAAAATTTTGCTGATAAATAGTTGGGTTGATTCCCAGCTTGTTGACCTGAAAAACAGCCATGTAACAAGCACCAACACGAATGTTGCTAAAATGGAGAGAACATTCATGAGGCTGATTTTCTTAATATTTTCTGAAACTATTTTTCGTTGTCCAATCATTAATTTATGTACTGCCAGGTAAATTCCATGCAATCCTCCCCAAACCACGAAATTCCAGCTTGCCCCGTGCCAGAGGCCGCCCAGCAACATTGTCAGCATTAGGTTCAGGTAGGTTCTGTATTTTCCAAGCCGGTTGCCTCCCAGTGAAAAGTACAGGTAATCTCTCAACCAGGTTGACAACGAAATATGCCACCTCCTCCAAAACTCGGTAATATTTCTGGAAAGATAGGGCTGTTCAAAATTCTTCATCAGTTCAACGCCCAGCAATTTGGCGGTTCCTCGTGCTATATGGCTGTAACCCGAGAAGTCTGCATAAATTTGAATGGAGAATAAACAGAGCGCTGCTAAAATTTCGACGGACTTATATATTTCTAGATTTCCAAATATTTGGTCAACAAAGCGGCCAGCCGTATCACCAATCATTACCTTCCTGAACAAACCTATAATTATCAGAACAATTCCTTGCTTTACCTGTTCTTTTGTGGGTTTTAATTTGATTGAAATTTGCGGAATAAGGGCAGCGGCTCTCTCAATAGGGCCGGCAACAAGTTGCGGGAAAAAGGCTACAAACAATGCAAAATCAATGAAATTATTAGTCGGTTTTAGTTTTTTCCGGTAAATATCAATGGTATAGGATAAAGTTTGAAAAGTATAAAATGAAATACCTATCGGAAGTAAGATGCTTAGGTGGAGGTAGTCAATATGCCAGCCAATGGAAGCTGAAATATCCTGGAAACTGTCAATAAAAAAGTTGAAATATTTAAAAAAACCAAGGATGCCCAGGTTAGATGCAAGGCTGGCCAGCAATAATATTTTTCTCTTCTTTTTTCCGGTGGTTTTATCCAAATACAGGCCGATGAAAAAATCAATTGCAGTAGATAAAGCCAGAAGCGAGCAAAACCTCCAATCCCAGTAGCCGTAGAAAAAGTAGCTTGCCAGGACCAAAAACAAATTCTTGCTTTTTTTTCCCGGCAGGGCATAAAAAATAGGCAAAACGATTCCCAGGAAAATAAAAAATATGAAGGAATTGAAAAGCATTTATTTAGGCGCTGGCTTAGTTTATTTAACTGAAAAATATTCCCCCAAAACTGCTTTTTCTTGTGAATGGAAGAATACTAAAAAGACAAATTCAAATGTAAACTTTTTTCGTCCACACTGCTTTATGTTCCTGACAAAAAAAAACTCTCACTTTACCCAAACCCGGCAACAGGTACGATTAAGCTAAACAACACATTTAATGAAGCGGGGAAATTGCGTTTCTATGATTTGTTTGGCCGCATACTCCGTGAAATGAATATACCGGCAACGGGCAATAGTTCAATTTCTGTCCAGGATTTGCCAGGAGGTTTGGTACTTGTTGAATTTACTTCCGGAAATAATCGCTATGTGCAGAGGCTAGTATTGCAATTATAAATAATTCAAATAAAGAAGCTTATAGATGAATATCAAATATTTAACACTAATATTTCTTAGAATACCTCAATATTATTTGTTCTCGAATAAGGAATTAACGCTTCACAACTGAAATGTTAAGTGGCGAAGTCAAAAATTGTGGATAAGCATTGATTTTTTAGTATTTTTCGGGCAGGTAAATCAAATTGATAATCTTAAGTTCTCTAATCTACCCAACAATGAAGTGGTTAAATGCAATTGGTATAATTTTTCAGTTTGTTGCATTTTGGTTTGCTGCACCTGAGTTACTGGGGTCATCCACTTTAAAACGATTTGAAAATGGACTCCGAAAGCTTATTTCACTTATTCCAATGGTGATTCTGCTCATAGTGGTTGCCGGATTTGGGCTCGGCATGGGCTTGATGGGGATACTTAAGGGAATTAAAGGTACCAGCCAGGGATTGGAAAAAGGCGAGTTTATAAACTATTTAGTAGTATTAAGCATTTCCATGCTTCTATATGTTGTTTTTATGATCTTTTTTAAGAGAATTAAAAATTGGCTCGATGTTAAAATAGCCCAACCCTTGCTGGTAAAACTCATCAACAATAACCAAACCCGCTCTACTGCACTCATTGTTGGGGCTATTCTGTTCACTGCCGGTTTTATTTGCCAGTTTATTGTGGCAATTTTTAATTAGAGGTACCACTCATATTTAACTTTTGCTCCCACAAGATTTTTTTTTTTTTTTAATGGTTGAATTGTTGTGGGATTTAAGATAGAATACCACACGATACAATCGCACGGTAGCTGAGGGGAAAACTATAGTAATGCAATTAATTATGATGGTGTTACCGGCAGTTTTATTCGTTTTCTAAAACTTGTGAAATTTGTTCAGATAAATCAGGAATTTTATTTGCAATTACATCCCAGACTATTGAATAATTCACTCCCATGTAATCATGAATTAACCTGTCTCGCATACCCGCCATATTCTTCCATTCAATAGTATTCCATTTAGCTTTAAAGTCTGCTGGAATTTTTTTCGTTGCTTCTCCTATTATCTCTAAACTACGAACGATGGCACGTTTTAATGTTTCGTCTCTAAAGAATTCTTCTTTTGAGATACTTTTATTTATGGTCAAGATATAATTGCATTCGTCTTGAATGTGTTTCAAGTATTCAATAGGTTCTTTAGACATATTCTACCTCGTTTAAAATTTTGGGTCCAATATAGGGGCTTAATCCATTTTTGGTAACAATCTCAATTTTTTCATTTTGAAATATTTTTTCAAATAAGTCGTAAGCAGCCATGTAATTATCAAAATTTTCTTTGTCTGGTTCAAAATCAATCAAAATATCAATATCACTATTTTCAGAATATTGATTTCTGACATAAGATCCAAACAATCCAATTTCTCTAATTCCAAATCTCGAAAAATTTGATTTATTGTCTTTAATTGTTGACAGTATATATTCTTTGGTAGTCATTTTCAATTATTTATTACAAAGATACAATCAAATCTGGATAATTCAATGATACTTATTATCTTATGTGATTCAGTATCTTATTCGTAAGCAGAAATTGCCATGCCTCAGATTGTGGATAGTGTGGAGCAGGTTTAAAATTAATGGTTAAGTGGCTTAATCTCAATCCTTTTTTTAAGTTCCTTCTTCAATCCGTTGTCGGCACGAAAAGCCAGGCGCAATTCCTTGATATTTTTTACCGAAACTTTCTCAGGGGCATCCGAAGTATGAACCCTGGCATGCAGCCTGAATGTCCCCAGTTCATTCAGTTTCAGGGTATAGCCCTCTGCCAGCAGTTCAGGGATTAAAT
>DATCTB010000619.1:0-3806 GCA_036568185.1 Bacteroidales bacterium
AACAACTCCAAAAAAAGTAAATCCAATAATCCATGGAATTGTTTTTTGCATAACACCAACACCCAGGTTTCCAATTCCAGCGTTAAGGCCAAGCGACGTTCCCTGCATACGCTTTGGAAAAAAGAAACTGATATTGCTCATGGAAGAAGAAAAATTTCCCCCACCAAAACCGGAAAGAGCTGCTAATACTGCAAAAGTTAAGTAGGGAGTAGTTACATCCTGCAAAGCAAAACCAACCCCGATAACCGGAATGAGCAATAATAAAGTGGTAACAAAAATTACGTTTCGGCCTCCGCCCAATGAAATCAAAAAAGAATTTGGAATTCGAAGGGTTGCACCTGCAAGCCCGGCTATGGCAGGCAAAGTATAATACAGGTTGTTAATTTCCTTCAACTTTTCCGTTACCTGCTCAGGGTTCATATCCGCTGTTATCATTCCAAAATTGAAACCAAAAGCCTTCATTTTCGTGGCGATGATGCTCCACATTATCCATACTGCAAAAGCAAGCAGCAAGGCTGGAATTGAAATCCAAAGGTTCCTGGACGCAATTTTTTTTCCGGTAATTTTCCAGAAATTTTCATCTTCAACATTCCAATCTGAGAGGTTTATTTTTGACATTTTATTAAATATTAGTCATTGGATAATTAGTTGTTGGTCACTAGTTGTCTTTTTCCTTTTATCTTTTTTCTTTCCCGTCTTCGGACTTGGGTCTTCGGACTTCAGTCTTCCTCCCTTTATCTTTTTCCTTTTATCTTTTATCTTGATCTTACTCTTCAGCAAACGACCCTTTCGGTTCGCGCAACATTATCCAGCAAAAAACAAAACTGATAAGTGCTCCGCCTGAAAGAATGTAAAAGAATGTTTTATCATCAACCAGGGAATAAAGCACCAGGTAAACTACTGCTCCAACATTACCATAAGCGCCCGCCATTCCAGCGATTTGCCCGGTTTGTTCCTTCTTTATCATCGGAATAATTGCAAAAGTTGCGCCTTCAGCCCCTTGCACAAAAATAGAAGTAGCAATAGTGATTATAACAGCCACTACCAACCACCACATGCCATCAAACAGTGGCAACAATGTCATGACACCATCCTCACCCATAGGCCCGTATTTGGCGATAATTGCCATAAAGAAAAACCCTAGAGCGATACCAATCATGTAGATCAGCATAGTTCTTTTGCGGTTGTTCATTTTATCGGAAAGCAATCCACCCAATGGCCTTGCAAACAAATTCACAAATGCAAATGAGGCTGCAATAATACCGGCAAAAGTCGCTGTCATGATGTAATCGCCACTGCTATTCGTGAGCCCGCTGAATACATTCTGAAAAAACATGGGCAACATGGAAACTACAGCCAGTTCAGCCCCGAAATTGGCGAAATAGGTGCTATTCAGTGCAGCAACATTTCCCCAACGGTATTTATCCTCTTCAGCAACCCCGGCTTTCAGAATGGGGAGATTTATCTGTAGCACTTTCACCACATGCATTACATAAATTAATCCAAGGATTCCATAAACCAGGTACAACATATTGGTCGAAAGAATTGGTTCACCTTCCACTATTACATTTCCAATTTTCCAGGCCAATATTCCCATCGCACCAACCAATGGAAATGACCAGACAAGGTATTGAACTAAATCCTTGTAGGAAGTAACCGTCATGGGCTGGGTTTTTTTTGCCTTCTTAAAATGATATGCTTTTGTAGCACCTTCTTTTGGAACATCTTTTACCAAAAAATAATAGGCAATTCCATATGAAAGCGAAACACCCGCATTGATGGCAAGTGCGTATCTCCAGCCCTCTGTCCCACCAAAAAAGTGAATGGCTATCCAGGGTAAAGTTAAAGCTGCCCATGCAGATCCAAAATTTCCCCAACCTGCGTAAAAACCTTCGGCCCTGCCAACCATTTTAGGTGGAAACCATTGTGCTACCATTCTGATTCCAATTACAAATCCAGCACCGATTGAGCCCAAAATCAATCTTGAAATCAACAATTGAATGAAAGTATTTCCGAAAGCAAATAAAAATGCCGGAACAGATAAAACTATCATGAGCAAACTAAATACAATTCGCGGCCCATAACGGTCGATTAAAGCACCAACAACAATCCTTGCCGGAATAGTAAGTGCAACATTACAAATAGCTAAAACCTTTATGTGCTCCTTCGTAAGCCAATCAAGGTTTTCGAGCATGGTTGTGGCCAAAGGCGCCATGTTGAACCATACATAAAAAGTAATGAAAAACGCTATCCAGGTATAGTGCAGCGTTCTGATCCTTTCCTGTTTAAAATCAATTAATTCGGGTAATGCCATGTTGTTTATTGGTTAATGGTTGTTGGTGAATGGTTAATCGTTATTAATGGTTTAATAATTCATCAATCGTAATTCGTAATCTCTAATTGTTTTTCGACCTAACTCCATTTACTAATTTCTTTGACTTTCTGATTGTTTTTCGATCCCAATTCCAGATAACCAACTGATAACTTCTCCACACATAAGAAAAAGGGTAAACAAGAAAGTGAATGAATCGGGTAAACGGTATCATTCCAATGAATATGAAAGCTGAAACTATATGAATCTGAACAGCTAAAGGCATTGCAACCACAGCAGCTATATCAGGATTTAAATGGAAAAGAGATTTTATATAAGGTGAAAGAACCGAGGCAAACCAAACCGAACCCCAACGGGCGAAAAATGCTACCCAAATACCTGAAATGATTTGCGTAAGCAACATGATATACACAAAAACATCCATTTTTGAAGTAACTGCCAGCACCCTTTTGTTTTTAAAACGGCGCTGAATAAGCATAACCAGGCCGAACAAGGCTGAAATGGCAAAGCCAAGTGCAGCAGCTTCGAGGATGATTAGTCGAACGGAAACGTTTCCCCAAAGAATAACTGTGCTCGGAAACAAAAAAGCAAGGAGGTGTCCAAAAAATAAGAAAATAATTCCCCAGTGGAAGGGCCGGCTCCCGTAAAACAGTTCTCGTCCCTCGAGAAATTGGGTTGACAATGAAGATACCTGGAAACCAAAATGGCGGTACCTGAAAATTGAACCTACCAGCAAAACCGCCAGCGCGGCATAAGGCAAACCGATAAAGAAAAAGTTATTGAGCATGATTAAATACTTTTACGTTTATGACAAAGTGTATCACATATTTCTGACTTGGGTGAAGGCATTACAAAATCCCTGTCACCATTGAAAGCTTGCTCCGGAACGGCATATTCCAACAGCCCATCTCCAGGAAAATCCCGCTGTAAAAATTCAAACAAAACAGTTAATAATTCTTTATAATAATTACTCTCTATGTTTTTAAATTTCGTGAGCATAAACCTGACTGCGGGCGTAGTAACAATAAAACCAAGTTCGTCAGCAAAATCAAGGTCGGTGGTTTTCGACAGAAGTGTCAGGACGTTGGGCAGGTGGTCGCCGAGCTCTGTGCCACAATCCACTCCTGCATTTATATGTTCATTTTGAAGGTTTACGAGCAATTGTGCCCTTTTGTAATCTTCCCCAAACAAAACATATCCGATATCTAGAAAGCAAATGGCCTGCACATCAAAAGTTTTCAGGTAGTATTCCTGTTGTTCGCGAATGGAAAGGCTGCCATGTCCGTCAACTAATTTTTTAATGGAAGAATACTTATCAGGAAATTCAGTTTTAATCATTTCCAGAAAGTCAGTGGAATATTCCACCACATGTTCGTCAGGATACGTGAACATGTTTGCCAATATTTTATAATGAAGTAAATTTTTCATTTATAATCCTCTTTTTGGTGGTTCTTTAAATCCAAATCCATGGCTT
>DATCTB010000620.1:0-2458 GCA_036568185.1 Bacteroidales bacterium
AAGAACATACTTTGAAACTACTAATTTTGAGGTAACATAGAGTACATTGTTTTCTTCGGTTGATAGCTGAAAATTTTTATTCAGGTAATAAAAACCAATCAACAGTAAAATTAAAACAAGAATATGTAAGTCAAACCTTTGTTGGTAGGCTAGATAAAAAATCTTAAAATTCCGCTGATGCCGTGTAATTGAATTACTAAAACTTGTAGTTAAGGAAATAGATTCTTTTCGGCTATCATTCAATTTCCATATAAATGAAGACGTCCTGACGAAATATTCAGTTTTAATTTGTTTCTCTATATTTTGAAGGGAAAAAATAACATCGTTCACATCAAAAAGAAGATTGTTTAGCTTATTCTGTTTGTTGAGTATATCGTTTTGTTTTTGTTTAATTTCTTTCTGAACTGTTCCTATTTGGTTAATTACATTGCTTATCGTCGTTCTCAAGGCGTAGTTTATGTCTTCTTTCCTCAGTTGCTCAGAAGTAAGTGTCCATTTTTTAAGCATATTGTCTGATTCCTGAAAGAAATTTTCAAGAGATGTAAGGTTAGAACTTGTTAAATCAAGCCATTTTGTAATCCTTGCCGAATAATTTTTCCAAATTTTAAGGGCGTCACTTATTTCTCTTTGACCAAATTGTTTTTCATTTAAAGACAAAAGTTGCTTATCACTTTCAATCCTGTTCTTCCCAATTTCATAAATAGAATCAAAGTTCTCTAAAGCTGGCAGTGCAATTAATTGGTCTTCAATAAATTTTAATTCAATTTGCGCATTGTTGAGTGCTTCGCTCAAATTTGCCAGGGGTATGGCTTTGATAACGGTGGAATCAGTTTTGGCTGCTGGTGCAGGTTCTGTCTTATTTTCCTGAGCTGCAACTGCAAAAAAAAGGAACAATAAAATATTAAGGAAAGAAATTTTTTTCAGCATAGAAAACTCTTTTTCATCAAGTGGGTAAAGATAGAAAAGTTTTAAAATTGGCTATTCTTTGTAAATCCAGGCTTCGCGATAAGCACTGGGTAATTTTTGCTTGGCCAGCATTGCTTCTTTCATGTCATCAAATCTATTCAGGTAAACACGGGTTACATCGCCATATTTCAAGAAACCGCCATTCTCAAATCCATCTTTCCGGTATTTTTTAAGTGCTTCGCGCGCATCGTTTATGTTGTTAAAGCTGCCAAAAATTAAATAATATCCTGCCTTGCTCAGGGTATCTGCCGGCGCAATTACTGCAACCGAAGTCTCGGCATTGTCGCTGCAAACTTTCGGCACTCCTGCGCCATCCGCTCTTTGTCCAAACCAAACAGAAACATAGTTGCTGTTCATGCCAACACCCATACACACCCAGTCTTTGTTGCTGTATTCGCCTTCGGCAATTAACATATCAATCACTTCTTTTTCGCCCGACCACAAATCGAGTACACTGTCAACTGTAAATTCTTCCTCAAAGTATCCGGCAATTTCGTAACCACGGTAAGGGTAAGGAGTAAGCTCCTTTGGCTTATCCCACATGCAGTCCTGGTTCAGTACGTAAGGATTGTAGCAGCAAGCATTCCAGCTTCCCTTATTCGACCAGCTTGATAAATTGCACACGCTTGTGTCGGGGTTGTTTCGCAATAAATCATCAACATGCACTTTGGCAACGTAACTCAGTGAAGCTGAGAGTTTAAGCGGTTTTTTGCTGTAAATTTTACGAAGCTGGTTTATTTTGTCGAAAAGAGCTTTTTCCTGGGTTGAGATGCAGAAATTAGCTGGTAACTGTTTTTGGGCAAAAGTAAGTTGCGCTAAGGATAAAAATATCAATAAAACCGCAGTACTTTTCATCAAGAAAAAGCCATACTTTTTTAACGGCGCCATTTTTTTCTTTTTGGTAAAAATAATAAATAATGAAAAGTAAAAACTAATGAAAAATACTTACCAGGAAAATTGAGCCAGGTTCTCCTGAACCAGTTTCTGGAAGCCAATGCTGATGGTTTCAATTACCTGGTTTTTAGAATGAAAGTTAATTTCGTCTAACTTTTTCAATGGCAAAACCTGGTTGGAAGTGCTGCTGATGAAGGCCGATTCGAAAGTGTGAGCATCTTTCAGTTTTATTGGAATTTTCTGCACCTGAATATTATTCTTTGTAGCAACTTCAAAAATTTTCGATTGTGTAATGCCTGGCAAAACCAATTCCAATTTGGGTGTGAAAACTTCTTTATTCTTTACGAAAAAAATATTTGAACGACTTCCTTCAGTAATTAACCCGTCTTCGTTCACCAAAATAATTTCATGAATACCGGTTTCCTGTTTGATTTCATCAGCTTGCAAGCGCGCAGGAAGGTTGGTGCGCTTTATTTGCGGGTTTTCCCTAACGGCTATCAGGCTAATCACTTCAGCGCCTTCTGTTTTTTGCTGCAAAGTAGGATATTTAAAAGGTGGAATCCAGGCAATAAAACTTATTTTTTCAAGGTTCTGGAAG
>DATCTB010000621.1:0-5188 GCA_036568185.1 Bacteroidales bacterium
TTGCTGCGTTTAGTGGTTCAAGGATTATTTTTTCTGATACAGAGCCTGTGTTGCCAAACAAGTTTTGATAAACTTTTCCTTCTTCCAGTGTAAGTGTTGCAGGTTCATCTTCCAGGTTGAAAAAGACAATAATCTCATCATTTTGGTCAAATCTTTTATAAGCCAATGTTTTGCCTTTTGCCAAAATAAATTCAATTTCACCCGATGAAAGCACCGGATTATTTTTTCGCAGTGATACCAGTTTTTTATAAAATTCAAATTGTTCCTGGTTAAAGCCAACACTGTCAAATGTTTTTACACCCGGCTGTATGTTATTCCTGTATTCAGGTTCAAAAGTATATTCGGGCCACCAAAGCGGTTTGCGCGGGTCGGGGTCATCGCCGCCCCACATGCCCATTTCATCTCCATTCCAAATATGGGGTGCGCCAACATTGGTAAACTGGTGAATTAAATATAAATGCTCGCGCTGATAAACTTCTTCGCCAGGTTTTCCTGTAATATACGCAGGGTCGGCATCGGGTTTGGCATTCACTTTATACATTCCCGGGTTAGCAAATGATGTGAGTAAGCGCGGTGTGTCGTGTGTGGCTGCTGTATTCATCATAGCATCACGGTAAGGCTTCTGCAAACGGTTCCATTGAAATTGAAGGCTGTCAACCAATTGTTCAGCAGTAATTTCGTAATCAGTTTCGGCAAAGAAATACCTTGCCGGGCGGTAAAGCTGGTAAAACATAACAGCATCAAACACATCGCCACTTAAGTATGGAACAGGGTTCATTAAATCATCAGGATAATCTTCCCACCAAATTTCGCCAACCAAATAAGCTTCTGGATTGATATTTTTTACAAATTTCCTATAATCCCGCCAAAAGCCCATTGGCACATGGTCAGCTACATCCAGTCGATAGCCATCTATTCCTTTAGAAGTATCTCCATTCGGTGCAAGCCATCTTTTAGTTACATCAAAAACGTGCTGTTTTGCACCTGGATTTAAGTCACCTTCAAATGGGTAACCATTTCTATGTTTTTCTGTAGTATTTACTTTTTTCAATTCCGGCAGGCTTTTTAAATTTAGCCAACCCGAATATTCAAACTCATTCTCACCCGTTTCAGGGTCATCAAACACATTTACTGCATACCAATCTTTAAACTCCGATTTTTCCTGGTTCTTTACTAAATCTTTCCATGCCCAGAATTCAACACCGGTGTGATTCCACGAATAATCGAGCACCACTTTTATTCCTCGTTTGTGCAGTTCATCAACCAGTTGCAGAAACTGTTTGTCAGCGGCAGTCCATTGCCAGGTTGATGGGTCATTTGGGTTTTCGGAAGCAATAATAGCCATATCGCCTTCCGGGTCCGGCCCAAAATTTACATCGATGTGGTGGTAATTTCGGGCATCGTATTTATGTAGTGAAGGCGCATCATTTAAGGGGTTAAAATAAACGGCATTAATGCCCAATTCTTGCAGATAATCCAATTTATCCAAAACGCCTTGCAAGTCGCCGCCAAAGCGCCTGAGCTGCAATCCACCATAAAAATCAACACCAAGGTTTTTTGCCCATTCTTCCTGCTCAAACCAATTATGCGTCCAGGGCGTAACTGACCAATCGTCAGGTACTGGCCTGAAATCGGAAGCTGAATACATGGTTTCAGGTGTTGGGTCGTTGGTTGTGTCACCATTATTAAACCGTTCAACAAAAATCTGGTACCAAATAGCGTTTTTTGCCCAGACAGGAGGGGTGGTGTAAAAGGTTGTTTCCTCTACTTTTTGCTGTTCCATGCAACTGTTAAAAACGGAAAATGAAATGGCTGCAAAAAAAAATATTGTAAGTTTTTTCATGATAAAATAGATTTCTGAAAAAAATATTTTGTATTATTTTTCCTTAAAAACCTCCATCACCGGCAAGGCTTTATTGTCGAAATCGAAGGTTGTAAGATTTTCAAATGCGGAACCCGTTGTTGATTCAGGGCCATCGAAAGCTACATAGTCAGGTGCCCACCAAACAACTCCTTTTCCCAGACTGTTAGGGATGGCTTCCATCATTTGAATAAGTTTTTCGAAAAATGCTTTTTGTCCTTCAGGCGTTGCAGGATAGGCAGGTAATAATTGGTTTTCGCTACCTATTACGTTGTTTGTCCAGTCATTCCATCCAAGGGTGAACGGATAGCTGAATTCAACTATCATGATGGGTTTTTGAAAGGTAGTTGCCAATTCATTCATGCTTGATTGAACTGCGTTCAAGTCTTTTGAATGCCAAAAAGAATAGTAGGAAAGCCCAATCATATCATACTGTGCGCCATTTGCTTTTAATTTTGCATAAAAGCCGGAAGCGCCAACGGGGTTAGCTATGTGCACCATCGATTTAATTTTCTTTCCGAATTCATCTGAAACTTGAACTATTGCTTTGTTGGCGTTGTTAATCATGCTCGCATAATTGGGCCAGTTGCTTTCAAAATCGCCCCAAACCTTTCCATAATTCCACAAATAACCTGAGTTGGTTTCGTTGCCAATCTGCACAATCACCGGCAAGGCATCCACTGCCTTTAGTTTATTTAAAACAAACTTTGTGTAGCTGTAAACGCTGTCGTTCACAGCATTAAAATCCATGCCTGCCCACGCTGCTGGGGTAGTTTGGCTTCCCGGGTCGGCCCAGGTATCTGAATAATGAATATCGAGCAAAATTCTGTTTCCACTTTGCGCTATTTGTTGGCAATAATCAACTACATTCTCCAGGCTGCTAGCATTTAAAACAGCATTTGCAGGGTTGGGGGAATGAAACATACGCACCCGAATTATGTTTACGCCGTTTGCTTTGCAATAATCAAGCATATTGCCAATTGAGTTTCCGGAAGCATCTTTGAAATCAACGTTATATGGTTTCAAAAAGGGCTGGTAGGAAAGGTCCATTCCTGTGTAAAATGAAGTGTCTGACTCTTCAGGATCGGGGAATGGCGGGAATGGGACAGGCTCATCTTTTTTACACATTGAAAAGACGAAAACCATTGATAATAAAACCAAAAAATTCAGTGCTGTTTTTAACTTCATATTCTTTGCTTAGGATTCTTTTGTAACATCAACCACTTCATACATGTTCTTGCCATTCTGCACAATTGGCTGATAATATATCTCTCCGAATTTCACATAAGTGATATCACCTATTTTAACTTGCTCGCCGCCTTCTGGAAGGTTTTCTACAACGGTTCCGGCAGTTGGAGGCACAACAACGTATTCGTTGCCTTCTTTTTCATAATAAGTCCCGGCATAATAATAATTATTGGTGGTTTCATTTACCACCACCGTTTGAGTGCCAGGCGGCAGTGTTGTAATAGTGGCGCCAACGGGAGCCTGGACAACAGTGTAACCACCATCGGATGCAATATAATAAACTCCCTGGTCATATTTGTATTGTTGGTTGTTCACTGTAATTACGATAGCAGTAACCGCAAGTGCAGCTACAAAAAATCCCCATGGATTGTATGAAGGCCCCCAATAATAAGGGGTGTAAGGGTGATAATGATATGGATGGTAACAATTGTATCGGTAACCGCCATAAGCATAGGGTGGGCGGGGATAAGGCCTTGGAGGCGGGTAAGCACCGTACCGTGGGCCACCGTTAATATTAACATTCCTGCTGTTGTCAATATTGATGTCGCGGTTGCCTGAATTGATATTTCGGTCGCCGGTATTGACTTTATTGTCGTTGGTGTTAATTTTATTTCCTGAATTCGAATTCTTCTTAACATCTGATGTGGCTGGGCGGTTTGCGGCTTTATCAGAATTTGAAGGCCTTTTTACATCGGAAGTTGAAGGCCTGGTAGATGCGCCTCCGGTATTGGCTGGCCGGTTATTAATATTTCCAGTCGAAGGTTTGGAACGGTTCATATCATAATTGGCTGGGCGTTGGGCGCCACCGTTGATTGACCCTCTTTGGGCGTTACCGCCAGAATATCCTTGTGATGGCCTTGCGCCACCGCCACCTGAATATCCCTGCGAAGGCCTTGCGCCACCGCCACCACCACTTCTCATTCCGCCACCGCCACCGTGCGACATGCGTTGTGCATCAACAGAAAGTGGCAACAGGAAGGCTGCAACAAAAATGAAAAATATGGTTTGAAAATGTTTTATGCTCAATTTAGTTTTCATTGGTTTATTTTTTTATTCAAAATTGAAAATATCTTATTTAGGCATTAAATATATCTCAACAGCTTGAGGGGGTGGTAGAAAATTAAAAGCTGAATAAGGTATTTCAGGGTTGAGTTTCCAATTAGAAAAAGTGGATTCATATTGCCTGTTATTTTCGTTTTTATAAGTCAGGATAAACTTATGGGGCAGGTTGAATGCATCATTTGCAATCCAGAATTGGGCGCTCATGTCTTTGTTCGTTGCCAAAATGTGAAAGCATTCCATGCCGTCAACTATTTTTTTTCCTAAATAAATTACATCGTCAAAATAGTCAAGCACATCAGCTGTAAAAGTTGGGTAAAAGAAATCGGCAGCCGGAAAGATAATGCCATAGGTGTGGTGAACAGAGTCAATAGTAGCGATAATGTTGTCAGGCGCAGGGATTACTGCATAGTTATTCTCATCAAACGAATAATAGGTAATTGTTTCTCCATTGTACCAAAAGCCCCGGTGGCCTTTGTAACCATATTCGTGGACCAGCATTTTGTCGGGGCCTACCAAATACACTTCGTCTCGGCCAAATTGTTTAATCACGCCGTATTTGTAATCGTCCACATCAATGGAGGTGGTTAAATCAAAACTGACAGAGTTCATATCGCCAATCACATCGCTCATGCGTTGCAGTATCATCACCGCAATTGTGTCTTTTTGCTCTTCCTGGGCTGCAAGCCCTAAGAAAAGGCTGGAAAACAAAATACCAATCAGAAGTTTTTTCATTGAAAATGCTTTTTGATTAAAAGAAGTTTGCAAATTTATTTATAATTAACACATTAAGCCTATAAAAAAATATTAAGTAGGCTTGTTTTGCTGCCAAAATGATGCCGAATTTTTTACTTTTTTAGTTGCTATTATTATCGTATTAAAAAAAGAGGATGCCAGCTAAGCTAACACCCTCTTTTCTATTGAAGAAATTTACAATCCTATTATTTCTTAGTACCTGGAATTGGAGTTGTTGGTTCTGATTGTCCGGCACTCCAAAAATATTTTTCAAAAATCTGGGCC
>DATCTB010000622.1:0-3608 GCA_036568185.1 Bacteroidales bacterium
TAAAAAATCAATTTCAGAAGTTGTGTTTACAGAACTTACTTCCGGGCCGGCAATGTTTTCAACTGTTACAGGGTTATTCTCAAACACAGTTTCGCAGCCCAAAAGGTCTTTCACACGAATGAAATAATTCCCGGCAGGTAAATTTTCAAATAAAGAATTTCCTGTTTGCCAGGAATTGCCGTTGTCGATGGAATATTGCAAATTGTCCGGGTCGCCTGAAACGGCTGTGATGTTGATTGAACCTGAATTCTGCCCGCAATGTTCATCCTGTTTTTCAACCAGGGAAATTGTAATATCCCCGGCATCTTCGATGGTATAAGCTTCAGAAATGGTGGTGCAGCCATGCCCGTCGAGAATATGCAGATAATAGTTTCCTACCGGTAAATTTTGCAAATCGAGGGTGCTGGACAGAAAGTTGCTATCGGCATCGAACCAGCCGAAACTGAATGGTTCGAAACCTGAAACCGCAAGCCCTAGTATTTTACCTGTGCTTCCCCCGCAGGCAGTGGGGATAAGTTGCAGGTTGCTTTCGTCGAGCACCGGTTTTGGGAAAAGCCCAACGTGGATGGTGTCGTAGCCCAGGCAGCCGTCGTTGTTCACCTGCACCCAGTACCAGCCGGTGTCGGAAACGGTTATTTCGTTCAGGTTTTGGCCAAGCTGCCCTGTGCTCCATGCATAAAAGCCCTGTTCGTTGCCGGCGTTCAGCGTAATTTCATCACCTTCACATTTTAGTTTGTCAGGCCCCAGGCGGGGTTTGGGCGTGCCGGTAACGGTTACCACCCTCGAGGTTTCTTCTATCCTGCCGTTGGGATATTCCACGTGCACATGCACTTCGTATTCGCCGCCGCCCGTGAACTTATGCACCGGGTTGAGGTCATGCGAAATATTGTTCCCGCCCGACAATAAATCGCCAAAGTTCCACTCGATGGAGGCAGGCTCGGGCTGGAAGTTGGATTGGAAAACAAAAGGCTCCGAAGAACAATGGCCTTCCCACTCGAAGCGGAAGAGGTAATCGAGGAGGATGTTGGATAAGTACCATAAAGCACCATGCCCGGAAGGAAAGGTGATGGCATTTTCCTGGTAATTGCAGGAAACACCACGCAGCCACGGTTTATTAATTACGGAAACAGGTGAAAAAATACTATCATATGGATCTTGTTTTCCACAATAAATTTTTCCGTCCGTTGCCAATTGAAGTCCTGAGCCACCATAATGGGTTATTAATTCGGCAGATGCTGCAAAACTGACTGAATCTGCTGCTAAAGCCATATCATATTGATAAATACGGTATTCGTATTCATTATTTGGGATTCCATCAGCCCAGGCCAAAGTACAGAAATAAACTAGTTTTGAATCGGGTGAAAACTCAACAGAATTTGGATCCTGATACATAGTATTGGAAAAGTCTTGTTTTGTCAGTATGCCATACATGATGTTTATTTCGCCTGTTGAAGCATCAAAGCTGCTAATATCAAACCGGTGATACTTATTGTTGATTGTAGTTCCCTGGCTAATGCATTCGATGATGAATTTCTTATCATAAGAGACTTTAAACAGACTCCTGGTACGACTTCCGTCACTTTGGATTTTTCTTGCGGAACTTATTATCGGGGTAGGATTGATTCCATCATCTGTTATTAAAAATGCTGCGTAGGTATCCGCAACATTTTGTTTGCGAGTAATTAACCAGATATCATGTCCATTTGTATGTTTTACAGCGGATAATCCACCGTACACATCTCTTGCAGCATCAATTAATATATTCTTTTCTTCAGTAATAGCACCTAAACCATTATCAAGGCTCATATCAACTACAGAATAGTACAGTCCTTCAGTATAATAATAATAATAAGGTATAGCAAATACGTAATATAAAGTAGATGAACCGGGTTTTTTTATAATTAGTGTACTTTGTACGATTACGCCTCCATCAATTAGCCCTGTTCCATTCTGCATAATTGCTTTATTCCTGTTCCAAATCTTTTCCTTATCAGTTGCAAATAAAAATTTGCCTGTTGAGTCGCTTATACTTGAAGAATTCATAGCATAGGCAATCATACCATCTAATATAAGTGGTTGACCAGTATTAAAATCTATTCCTGAATTGCGTTGAAAAAACCATGTGTTGGCTTGTTTTTGGGCACTAACAGCCAAAATTAAAAACATCAGAACGAGGAAGAATATCAACCTTTTATTCATACTAATATAAAATAAAGCATTTCTCTACAGGAAAATATTTTCCTGTGGAGAAATGTTAATTGAAAAACCTAATTAAATGATGGTAGTTTTGTTAATAATAATGGATTATTATTAGCAAAATCAGAACAGGTATGATTTTCGCTATAATAGTTATTGCATAAATCTGTTGGAGGATTTGTGTAGTCATACATTACTACTGCACCATACATTACTTTCATATTTGGTGTATAAGGCAGGTTTGGGTCTGCACAGTGGTCATTAACTTCCGGGACACTGATATTTACAGAATATGTCCCGAAATCAACCCGTTCTTCAATGCCTTCCACCACCACCATATCATTTGCCTCATCATATACAACTACTTTTACGGCATAGTAAGAATTGCCCTGGTCTAGGCAATTGCATTCTTCTGCTGGCCATGATACATGCACTTTGTAAACCTGTGCGAAGGCCGTTGTTACACTTATCAGAAATGCAGCAACAATAAATATAATTTGTTTCATTGCTTTTATTTTTAATTCGACACTAATTGAATTTGGGTTTGTTTTTTATAAGAAATGGATTTGATAATAAATAATTGCCACCCCCGCATTTAATGCAGACCGAGTGGCCAGGCTTGATAAACTTGTTTTTGCCTAACAGGTAAATTGAATTTGAAATTATAAAATTTGAGAGATAAAAAAGCTGCCAAAACCTGCGGCCAATTAGCTTTCCAATTACAGTTGCAAAAAACGTGCTGGGGGGGGGTAAATAGCTCAAAAACAAAGGTATAAGAAACAAATAGCTTAAGTTTTCCGATAAAGTGTGCTATCGTCATTTCTTTATATTTAAAATAGAGTGTAAATATAATGATATTAATAGCAGAAGTCAAGAGGGTGAAGAGCGAAAATGTGAAGGGGTGAAGGGGTGAATGAGGTGATAAAACTTCATGCTGAAGGAATTTTTTTTCCTAAGCATGAAATGGAGATTTCCTAAGCATGAAATTTTTTTTCCTCAGCAGGAAATTATAAACTTCATGGCAGGAAATTTTATTTGGGTTTTAAATATGATAAAAATATGGGTTTTTTGAATTGCTTAGGAGGGGATATCTCCCTTCGGTCGACATGACAAGAAGATAGCAATTGAACAGTCGGACAATCAAACCATCAGCACATCAGCACATTTTCAAATAGCCTCATTTTCAAATTACCCCCTTCCAGTTTAACCTCAGTCTAAATTAGAATTACCTACAATTTTTTCTATTTATTCCAAAAGAGGCACAAAAATATTATCTACTTTTGTGAAAAATTTAACAAAAACATTTTTACTATGAAACTATCTCATATTGAACATATTGGCATTGCAGTGAACAGTTTGGAAGAAAGCATTCCTTATTATGAAAACATTCTTGGTTTAAAATGCTACGCGAT
>DATCTB010000623.1:0-9949 GCA_036568185.1 Bacteroidales bacterium
ATTAATGGAGATACTTATAAAACAAAGAAGTTAATTGTCAGGTAAAACTGAGAACAACAAAAAAAACCCGGTTCAAGCCGGGTTTTTTTATGCTTAGTTAAATATTATATCTTAAAAGCTGCTTTTACTTTATCAACAAAATCAAGCTTTTCCCAACCAAAGAAAGTAACTTTTCTCAATTCTTTCTTTCCGTTTATGTTTAATTTAACTTCTTTTTCAAAAGAGTCTCTGCCAAAGTGACCATAAGAAGCAGTAGGACCGAAAATAGGGTTCTTCAAACCAAAACGTTTTACAATTTCGTAAGGTCTCATATCGAAAATCTCAATTGCTTTTTTGGCAATCTCTCCGTCTTTCATTATGTTGCCAGAGCTATCTTTTACTTTGGCTGTTCCGTAAGTGTTTATGTAAAATCCAACTGGTTTAGCCACGCCAATTGCATAGGCAATCTGCACCAGCATTTGATCAGCAACGCCGGCAGCTACCATATTTTTAGCAAGATGGCGGGTTGCGTAAGCTGCAGAACGGTCAACTTTTGAAGCGTCTTTTCCTGAAAATGCTCCTCCACCATGAGCGCCATGTCCACCATAAGTGTCAACAATAATTTTTCTTCCGGTAAGGCCAGTATCTCCGTGTGGGCCTCCGATTACAAATTTTCCGGTAGGGTTGACATGTAAGGTATAACCGCTGTCAAAAAGTTTTTTAATATCAGTTCCGTAAAGTGCTTTCACACGTGGAATTAAATATTTTTCAACGTCAGAAGCTATAGCTACCTGCATCTTTTTTTCGTCAGGCTCAAAATCATCGTGCTGTGTTGAAATGACAATAGTATCAATGCGTAAAGGTGTCCCATTATCATCATATTCGATGGTTACCTGCGATTTTGAGTCGGGGCGGAGGTAGGTCATCACTTTTCCTTCCCGGCGAATTTCAGCCAGGGTATAAAGTAAACGGTGGGATAATTCCACGGTAAGTGGCATTAAACTTTCGGTTTCGTTTGTTGCATAACCAAACATCATTCCCTGGTCGCCGGCACCCTGGCTTTCAGCAGTTTCTCTTACAACACCCTGGTTAATGTCAGGCGATTGTTCGTGCAAAGCTGATAAAACTGAACACGAATCGGCATCAAACCGGTATTCAGCTTTTGTGTAACCAATCGACCGTATTACATCCCTTACTGTTTTTTGCAAATCAACATAAGCTTCCGTTTTTACCTCGCCGGCAATTACTGCCAGGCCTGTGGTAACAAGCGTTTCGCAGGCAACTTTTGATTCAGGGTCCTGTCTGAGCATTTCATCCAAAACTGCGTCCGAAATCTGGTCGGCTACCTTGTCCGGATGGCCTTCAGAAACTGATTCTGAAGTAAATAAATACGACATAATTTTATTTTTAATTATTAAAAAATATCTGAAAGAACAGAATTATTATGTGAACTGGAATTGTTGATTGGCGGGCTAAAATTTGTTTTAGCATTTTTTAAGTGTGGTTGCAATCAATCAAATCTTTCCACAAAGCCATTTAAAAAAATGGTGGTGCAAAAGTAAGGAAAACTATAAAATCAACAAGTTTTAATAAATATAAAATTAGGAGTCAACTTTTGAAATTATTGTTTTGTTAGTTTATGGAATATGTCTTCCATATTTTGTTCGCTCTGCGAAAGAGAAAGTACGTTGAGTTGTTTGCTTACCGCGAATTTGAATATTTCCTCACGAATATCCTTATTGTCCTTACTTTGCAACAGCCATTCTCTGTTGCTGATTTTTTTTACCTTGTTAATAAAGGCTAATTTGTTTAATTGGTTTTCACTTATTTCTTCTTTAAACTCAACTTTAAAGCGAAGGCTTGAACCCGAAAGTTTCGAAAGATTTTTAGCAGTATCATCGGCAACAATTTTCCCCTTATCAATTATAACAACCCTGTCGCAAACCGCTTCCACTTCCTGCATAATATGGGTTGAAAGGATGATGGTTTTCGATTTCCCAAGTTCAGAAATAATATTTCTGATGTCAACCAATTGGTTCGGGTCGAGGCCTGAAGTAGGTTCGTCGAGTATTAAAATATCAGGGTCATGAATTAGTGCTTGTGCCAGCCCAACACGCTGCCGGTAACCTTTTGAAAGCTCGCCTATTAGTTTATTTTGCTCCGGTCCCAAGCCTGTTAACTCAACCATTTTTGCAACTGCCTGCTCTGTTTCGGAAGCACTTTTATACATTTTAATAACAAATGCCAAATACTCCTTAATATACATGTCGAGGTAAAGCGGATTATTTTCAGGAAGGTAACCCACATGTTTCCTGATTTCAATCGAATCTTCCTGGACATCCAGCCCATTTATTAAAGCAGTTCCAGATGAAGGAGTAATAAATGAAGTGAGAATTTTCATCAACGTTGATTTACCAGCGCCGTTTGGCCCAAGAAGCCCGACCACTTCACCTTTTCCAATTTTCAGGCTCACATTGTCAAGTGCTTTTTGCGTTCCGTAGAGTTTGCTTATGTTCTGAATTTCAATCGTTGCCATGAATTATTCGTTGTTTTGCGGCAAAGATATGAAATTGACCGCCGGAATTTTTTCTTTTAATAGTTAACAAACCAAAAACATGTTATTTTCGCGCCGGAATTTCTACATGAAACATCAGTTTTATAGGTAGAAATAAATAAATTAGGACATTCTTAATTATTATCAACAAATATCTGTTTGCAATTTGGTTAATAATAAAAATGTTTCTATTTTTGCACCCCGATTTTTAAGGCATTGAATAAAACAGCTTAAGAAACAAACAGATAGATGAATACTCTTAGTTACAAGACGATCAGCGCGAACAAAAACACCGTTAACAAGGAATGGGTGTTGATTGATGCTGAAAACGAGGTGTTGGGAAGATTAGCCTCAGTTAGCGCGAAGTTTCTTCGTGGAAAATACAAAACCAACTTCACCCCTCATGTTGATTGCGGTGATAACGTGATCATTATCAACGCCGACAAAATAAGGCTGACCGGTAATAAATGGGATCAGAAAGAATATATCCGCCACACAGGTTATCCTGGCGGACAGCGCAAAACTACTGCTACTGAGTTGATGGCCAAAAAACCTGAAGCTATGGTGGAAAAAGCCATTAAGGGTATGTTACCAAAAAATAAACTAGGCGCCGATTTGTTCCGCAACCTGTATGTTTATGCGGGAACCGAGCACAACCAGGAAGCTCAGAAACCTAAGAAAATCAATTTAAAATCAATCAGATAATAACGAATGGAAGTCGTAAACGCACTCGGAAGAAGGAAAACTGCAGTTGCAAGAGTTTATTTGCAGGACGGTGATGGAAAAATTGTGATTAACAAACGTGATTACAAAGAATTTTTCCCCACAGCAATATTGCATTACGTCGTTGAGCAACCGCTTCAACTGACCGACAGTCTTGGAAAATATGACATCAAGGTAACGCTTAGTGGTGGCGGTATTACCGGCCAGGCTGAAGCCCTGCGCCTTGGTATTGCACGCGCCCTTATTAAAGTCGATCCTGAGCGTCGTCCTGTTCTTAAAGAAAACGGCCTTCTGAAAAGGGATCCGCGTATGGTTGAACGTAAAAAACCAGGTCAACCTAAAGCGCGTAAGAAATTCCAGTTCAGCAAGCGTTAAAATTTCATTACAAACGGAATGAGTTTAGTATCCAAATCCCCGAAACTCTTTTAAATAAAGACTATTCGGCGATTGAAACAGTGAATGTAAACAATTAATAAAAACAATAAAATGGCAAAAGTAAGTTTTGATGATTTGCTGGATGCAGGCGTACATTTTGGACACCTGAAACGCAAATGGAACCCAGCCATGGCGCCTTACATTTTTATGGAGCGCAATGGCATTCATATTATCGACCTGTATAAAACACAGGCTAAACTGGAAGAAGCACAAAATGCACTGAAACAGATTGTAAAATCAGGCAGGAAAATTCTTTTTGTGGCAACAAAAAAACAAGCCAAAGAGTTGGTTGCCGAATCAGTAAAAAATGTAAATATGCCTTATGTTACCGAGCGTTGGCCCGGTGGTATGCTCACCAATTTTGCAACTATCCGTAAGGCTGTGCGCAAGATGAGCAATATTGACAAAATGGTTACTTCTGACCAGTACCTGAACCTTTCAAAGAGGGAACGCCTGCAAGTTAGCCGCGAAAGGGCAAAACTGGAAAAGAACCTTGGAAGTATCGCTGAAATGAGCCGCATGCCTGCAGCACTTTTTGTTGTGGATATTAACAAGGAAAAAATTGCGGTAGCAGAAGCCCGTAAATTGAATATCCCAATTTTTGCAATGGTGGATACCAATACCGACCCTAACCTAGTTGATTTTGCTATTCCGGCAAACGATGATGCTTCAAAATCTATTCAACTTATCGTAAATGCTGCTTGCCTGGCAATTGCTGAAGGCTTAAACGAAAGAAGGATGGCACGTGAAAAACAAGCTGACGACGACAAGGACGAAGAAGATGACATTGATATCAGGGTGAAATCAGAATCACTGTCGCAGGCCGAAGATTTGGACGATAAAGAAGCAGAAAAAGGTAAAAAGGGAGAAATTAAAGTTCAGAAACTCAGAACTGATAAAGAAGAAGTAAAGACAAAAAGGGCAAGAAAGCCTATTTCAAAAAAATAGTTTAAAGTATAGAAAAGGAGAAGAAATGAATATTACAGCTCAACAGGTTAACGAATTAAGAAAAGTTACCGGATCGGGAATGATGGATTGCAAAAAAGCTTTGGTAGAAGCTGAAGGCGATATGGAAAAAGCAGTTGACATCCTGCGTAAAAAAGGAATGAAGGTTGCTGCCAATCGTGCTGACCGCGAAGCTACTGAAGGTGTCGTTATTGCTAAAGTAAGCGACGACAAAAAATTTGCAGCAGCAGTGATGATCAATTGCGAAACTGATTTTGTTGCAAAAAATGCTGATTTTGTGGCTTATGTGGAATCAGTTTTGAATTTAGCTATCGCGAACCGTCCGGCAGATGCAGCCGCTTTGGGAGCTTTGAAATTGGATGGCCGCACAGTGGATGAAACCATTTTGGACCAAACCGGAAAAATTGGCGAAAAAATCCAACTCGGACATTATGAAATGCTGAAGGCTGAAAGTACTTACGCATATATTCACCCGGGTAACCGTATTGCAACAATTGCTGGTTTCAACAAAGCCGGTGATAAATTTGCACAGGCCGGAAAAGACGTGGTGATGCAAATTGCAGCTATGGCTCCAGTTGCTATCGACAAGGATTTTGTTCCACAAAACGTTATAGACCACGAAATCCAAATTGGCAAGGACCAGGCACGTGAAGAAGGAAAACCAGAAGAAATGCTTGAAAAAATTGCCTTGGGAAAACTAAATAAATTTTTCAAGGAAAATACTTTGCTGAACCAGGATTTCGTTAAAGAATCGAAGAAAACTGTTGGCCAATACCTGAAAGAAATTGACAGCGATTTGACTGTTACCGATTTCAAAAGGCTTGCATTGGGTTAATTTTAACCTTAAATAATATTGAAAAGACCGGCTTGCCGGTCTTTTTTTTGTAATCCACGTTTTAAATCGAAGGCTATATTTTTTTAATCATTTCCAAGAATTTAGGTTTTCCAAAAAGTTTTTAAATAGAAAAGGCCGGCGGGAGCCGGCCTTTTTGGTGGCAGTGTGTACCAGGTGTTGCTTGGGTTTTTCAGGTATGCAAGTGTTTCTTTACCAAAATGGAAATTGTTTTGTTGTCAGATTTTCCAGCCAATTGTTTAGAAGCCATTCCCATTACTTTGCCCATGTCAGCAATAGTTTTGGCGCCGGTTTGGTCAATGATTTTTTCAATAATGGCTTCTACTTCCGCTTCGCTCATTTGCTCGGGCAGGTATTTTTCAATAATTGATGCCTGGAATTCTTCTTCTTCAGCCATATCAGCACGGTTTTGTTCGCGGTAGATAAGTGCTGAATCTTTCCTTTGCTTCACCAATTTCTGAAGCAATTTCAACTCCACGCTTTCCGGAATTTCGCCAGCGCTTGTATCTTTACCTGTTTTCTCCAGTAAAAGTGCAGCCTTTATTGCCCTCAACGCTTCTAACTTGCGCTTATCTTTTGCAAGCATAGCCTGCTTGATGTCGTCATTAATTTTTATTTCAAGGCCCATATTTATTTTTTTATGGTAATAAAAAAAGAATGCTCTTTTTAATCGGGATTGTCATGAAGAAATGAATTGTCGGGCTTAATTACCGGGTTATTGTTGCCATCGTCGCTAAGGGTATAACGGGAAACAATTGAGTCGGATGAATGAGCAGGCTCATTAATTTCGATGTTTTTACGCCGAAATGCCGGTTCATTTTCCATTTTTGAAAGCATTTCAGAATTTCTTCCAAATATACTTTGGTTGTTCAATTTGTTTAGCCTGTCTTGCCTTAAAGTCTCACTTTCCGTCAGTTCTTCTTTTGAAGATGGATGAATAGTTGTGCTTTCTTTTTGAGTTTCAAACCTGTTGGATCCAATGGTATGCTTGATTGCCAGATTCTTATTTTCGTTTACTGTAATTTTTATTTCCGGCTTTTTATATTCGGAGTCGATTGTATCGTTCTCTTCATTTAATGAATGAACTTTTCTCGAGTTATCTTGTGCAGGTTCAGCCTGTTTTGCCTGTGATGACTCTGAAGGTTTAAACTTCAATTCGATGAAGTGTGACTTGAGAATGCTATCATCGTGGTTGTTGATAACAATCTTGGGGCCTTCTGATTCTTTTTCTGCAGGTTCCTCTTTTTCGCTTGGAATTCCTGTGGGTTGTGCAGGTGTTTCATTTTTTAAGTCAAGGTTGCCGACAACGCCTATAGTGGTTGTGGGCGGTTTAGCCACAGTTTTTGGTTTTTCAAATCCCGTAGCTATGATGGTTATGCCTATTTTGTTTTCAAGGGTTGCATCCACACCGTTGCCCCAAATTACATCGGCACTGTTTTCACCTTCGCCACATTCCTGCTGGATATAATCTGTAATTTCTGTGATTTCATCCATTGTGATTTCGTCATTTCCGGTCATAATATAGAGCAGGATGCTTCTTGCACCTGCAATATCATTGTCGTTCAGCAGTTTCGAATTCATGGCATCTTCAATGGCCCTAAGCGCACGACCTTCGCCTTCAGCAGTTGCAGAGCCCATGATTGCCTTACCGCTGCCTTCTATTACTGTTTTTACATCTTCAAAATCAATATTGACATGGCCGGTAACTGTAATCAGTTCAGCAATACCTTTTGCAGCCGATGTCAGCACATTGTCGGCTTTGGCAAACGCCTTGCTTAGTCCCAGGTCGCCATATTCTTCACGCAATTTATCGTTGCTGATAACCAACAGGCTGTCGATGTGTTTTTTCATTTCATCTACCCCGGCTTCAGCTTGTTGACGGCGTTTTCTTCCTTCCCAAATAAAAGGAAGGGTTACAATGCCCACCGTGAGGATGCCCATTTCGCGTGCAATCTCTGCAATGATCGGAGCAGCCCCGGTTCCAGTTCCACCGCCCATTCCGGCAGTGATAAACAGCATTTTGGTGTCGTTGGTTAGCAGTTCGCGAATTTTTTCATGCGATTCGGCCGCTGCCGATTTGCCTACTTCCGGTTTTGATCCTGCTCCCAAACCACCATTATCTCCCAGCTGAATTTTAATTGGTACCGGGCTGGCTTCGAGAGCCTGCAAATCGGTATTGCAAATAGCAAAGTCTACGCCTTCAATTCCTTGCTCGTACATGTGTTTTACAGCGTTGCTTCCGCCTCCGCCAACTCCGAGTACTTTAATAATTGAAGGTCTCTTTTTGGGTTCAAAAGTTATCATATTTGTCATGGCTGTTTTGGTGTTTAAATTTAGAAAATAGTATTATTTCGATTTTAGGGTTCTGGTTAATTTGTCAACATTAAAAAGTTAATGAATTTTTACTCTTCTGTATCACTGGCAAACCAGTTTTTAAGGCCTTCCAAAAATTTGGAAGTGCCTAAATTCCCGGTTTTTTTAACTCCTTTTTGTCCTTTTTTCTTTCCACCAGTCAATTCATTGCGCATGGCAACTCCTTCAGCTCTTTTCAATCCTTCAATTACAAGGCCGATTCCGGTGGCGTACATTGGGCTGGCCATTTCGTCGGGAACATCGTTGGCAAGGTGCTCATTCGGGTAGCCAATGCGCGTATCTTTTCCGGTAATGAATTCGGTTAACTGGCCAATATGTTTCAACTGTGCGCCTCCACCCGTTAATACAATTCCGGCAATTAATTTCTTTTCAAAACCTGAATTTTTAATTTCGAAATAAACCTGCTCGATGATTTCCTCCATCCTGGCTTGGATGATATTTGCAAGGTTTCTTAAAGTTATTTCTTTTGCCGGACGTCCGCGCAAACCCGGAATTGCAACCACTTCATCATCCCTGTTTTCAGATGCCAGCGCTGAACCGAATTTCACTTTTAGTTCTTCAGCATGTTTGTTTATAATGCTGCAACCTTCCTTCACATCCTCTGTAACTACGTCGCCGCCAAAAGGAATAACGGCGGTATGGCGGATAATTCCGTCCTGAAACAGGGCAATATCGGTTGTTCCGCCGCCAATATCAACCAATACAACACCTGCTTCTTTTTCTTCATCACTTAAAGTAGATTCGGAGGAAGCAATGGGTTCTAAAATCAGATTTACGGTTTCAAGGCCTGCATTTTTGATGCATTTAAAAATATTTTTTGCGGCAGCAGTTTGCCCTATAATTATGTGGAAATTGGCTTCTAGCGTATTCCCCAGCATTCCAATAGGTTGTCTTATTCCGCCTTCACCGTCGATAATATATTCTTGGGCAATCACATCAATTATCTCTTCGCCTGGCGCCATGCTCAGCTTGTACATATTCTGATTAAGCAGGTCGATTTCGGAAGCTGTTATTTCTTTATCGGGGTCTTCGCGCATAATGTTGCCTTTATGCTGCAAGCTCTTAATGTGCTGGCCTGCAATACCAACATTTACGGCGTTAATTTCTACTCCCGATTTTTGTTCAGCCAATTCAACTGCCTTTTTAATGGATTGAACCGTATGCTCAATATTGGCTACAACGCCCCGTTTCACTCCAATTGATTCGGTTTTTCCAAATCCCAGAATTTCAATTTTCCCGTATTCGTTTTTGCGTCCAACAATACACGCAATTTTAGTTGTGCCGATGTCTAATCCGACGATGATTTCTGATTCCATATGTTTAATTATTTAATACAAACTACCTGGTTTTTAAACTGTAAATTGATGGTTGAATAAGTATCCCAACCTTTCTTAACAAGAATATTTTTATAAAAAACTTCAAGGTTTTCAAGTTTTTCTTTAGCATTTTCAATAGTTCCGAAAAGAATAATATGCTCTCCCAATAAAGGAAGGAGCTCATAATCACCACTTTCGGTAACGTACACCTGAGTGATTTGCGCATTGAGCAACCGATTCGACCTGAGCAATTTCCCCAAATCACATAGCTCCTTTTGCACTAGCTCAATTTTGTTTGGTGTAATTGCACTTGCTAAATACGAGCATTTAATATTTCCACTGGCAATAGTTAAAACTGGCGAATAATCAGGGCTTAATGGAAATAATTTTGCCTTATCGTCAATATAAAAGCTTTCGTTGGTTTCGTTAAAAACGCGGATAACTGGTATTTTTTCCTTAACATTGATAACCAGCTCCGAATGAATATTCAGCAGAACATCCGCTTTTTCTATAAATGGATTTTGTGCCAATTGGTTTTCAAGCTGCTTTAGGCTAATGTTGCTAACATTCTTAATATCGATGCTTGTTTTTTCCTTTAACTCCAGTTTAATTTTTTCTTTATCCAAAAAGCCATCATCCGATGTCCGGATAATATTGATTTTTACAGCACTTATCTTTTGCTGCCCACGTAAATAGTAAATGTAGCCAATCAGCGAAAAGGTAACTGCCAGGAACAGCGCAAACAGCGAT
>DATCTB010000624.1:0-28630 GCA_036568185.1 Bacteroidales bacterium
TAATAAAAGTTAACTGCGGTTTGCCCTTTTTCGTAACCGGTATAACTCAATTCAAATAATAAATTATTAGGCCGCCTATAAGTAAGCACAGCCTTCGAGCCAACGCCGTAGGTGTAAATTCCAGAAAACAGCAGGTTTGAAAAAATGCGGGCAGACAAATTCACATAAGGCATAACCTCGCCGGAAGTTACCGAAGAAAGGTACTCGGCCCCGCCCCCGATAGTAACGCTGCGGCTCAATCCATAATTGACATTGGCATTAGAATAAAGGCTGTTTGAGCTGTCTTCCACCATACCGGCACTTACGTTGTATTCAAATTCTTTTGCAGGCAGGAAATTAAATGGAATAACGATATTTTCTTCGCGGGCCAACTCTTCGCCCCATGGGCCGTAAAAGCGCAATTTAACCGAAGTGTTTCCATAAACCAAAGGAACCTCAAAAGAGAAAAACCCAGATGCATCGGCTTTTACATAATTCACCAATACATTGTTCACATACAATTCCACTATCCATCCAGGCTTCGTGTGGTCGCTTAACGTGTAGGTGCCAAAGGAGCGCCTAAAAGTGGTTGGTGTGTTGGTAAACATTGCCCCAACAACCGGTGCATACAGTGTTGCAATCGCACGGGTAGGAATTTTCCCCACCATCGACTGCCGCAAATATTTGTTCTTGTTATTGACATATTTCCAAATATAATATTGGTCTCTTTCGGTAAAGGGCCTGTCAGAATTATAATACAGCGAAATATCCGTTTCGCCCCAGGCAAAAACCCCACCCAATGCCAGATTAATCCGGGTTGTAGTAAAATCGTTGATTTGCTGTGTAGAAATTACTGACCAGTCGGCCATTCCGAAATGAAAAAACTTATTCTCCCTTGAAACCACCGTATCTACTTTAACGTCGCCGGTAAGGCCACTAATATTGTTGCGCATTTGCTCCTGGCGCATTTCGCGGATAATGGGCAATTCGAGGTCGGTTTGCAGGTTCACTGAAAGGCTGCGGAAATCGAAGGTACAAACCAAGCCAAATATCTGCCCAAAATAATTCGATTTCAGGTACAAATTACTTTCTGTAACTACTATATCCTCAGGCTTTAATTGAAACATTTTATCCTGAAAAATAATTTGGTTGTTATTTCTATCAATCAAATAGGATGCACTTGGGTTGAGAAAAAACCCAGTGATTGAATCCAAATGAGGGGAAACCCTATTTTTTATTTTTAAAAAATCAAACAAATCCATTACGGGGAGATAAATATCCTGGCCTTTAATTAAGGAAGGGATTTCGGCTCCGCCAATACGCTGAATATTCAAATACACCAATACTTCATCGTAATTATCGGCGTTTTGCGCTTTTTGTTCAAAAGGAAAAAATAGAATAAAAATTATTGTAAAAAAAACAGTGAATCGTTTTGCAGGCTCATTCCCTAAGAGCTGTAGAAATTGGATTTGGAATGAGCTATTGCCTTTCATTTTTATAAAAAAATCTATTCCTGGATAAAGGTTATCATAAATGTACCGTTGTAATCACCCGGAGGGTTGGCCAGCGCGTTTCCTACTGTTAAAGTCCCGCCTACCCTCACTTGAAACAAAGATGGCGCATAAGAAGTATTGATGAATGGGGAAGGCGGGTCGGAACCTCCCAAAGTCAATGTCATCGAGCCGCCATTGCTTCCTGTCAGCACGGCCGGAGGGCCATTCAGCAAGGAAATGATGGTGCCGGCGTTGCCTTCAATTTCAAAAATTACCGGTGAAACCAAAAAACCCAGGTTATAGAGGACAACATCGCCGGTTGATGAGCGCGAACCGTCGGGATAAACGATGACAGAACCGCCAGAGCTTCCTTGCGTAAACCCTCCAAAATTTAATCCCTGGTTCAGGTAAACGGAAACCGAAATGGGTTTGGGCGGCTGTTCCTGCGCTTTCATTTGAAATGTGAAACACAGAAAAAACAGCATTCCAATTGTTAGAATAATTTGCTTCTTTAAAAAACCTGATTCTATTTTGAAATTACCCATTTTTAATTTTGAATAAATATTTTCTTTGATTCAATTTGGCTACCGGACATCAAGCTAATTAAATAGACACCTGCTTCGGCTGGTGGCTCAAACTCATAAGTCCCGGTTTCATTCACTATTTCCTGCCAGATGGTTTGCCCAAGCAAATTGCTAAGCCTCAGCTTGCCCGAGTTTTCAGGCAAGTTATAAATTCTAACATATACTTTTCCGTTACTTGAATAAGCTGAAAAATTACTGCCAGGATTGGGGTTATTTTCAATTGTGTTGTACGAAAACTGAATTGAAAAACGTGTATCGTATTGGTTTGCCTCTAAAAATACAGTGTATTCACTATTAAGCTCCAGTTCCTGGTTAATACCGGTGGCGGCATCTGAAAAGTAAACTTTCAACCCAACAGGCATTTGCTTCAAGTCGGTTGCTTTAAAGCTGATATTTCCTGATTTTTCTATTTTAATTCCCAATGGAATTTTTTTTATTTCCTCTCCCGGAAATGGAATTGCATTTACAGAAAGCTTAAAATCATCTGTAGAAAATGAATACAGGTTGGGAACAGATGCATCAGTATTTGCCAACTTCAAGGCATCCTTTTTATTATCAAAGGTAGGGGTTGCCAAGTCATCAAAATAAATAGCCAGAACATCAGAAACAGCTTCACTTTCGTCATAAGCCGCTGCGAATCTCATAATAGCTAAATTCATGGCATCCGTTGATTTATGATAAGAAGGTGAGAGGTCATTTACTCTAACTGCATTTGTAGTCCCAAGAGTACCTGTAACCGGATAAGCTCCATCAGTTACGTGAACAAAAAAGCCCTGCATAGATGGAATAATATTATTGGCGGTGCCATCGCTCGAAACGCCATTAATATAACTGTTGTAAGTACCTGTATATTGGTCAGTTGTGCTGGCATCAAAATAATATACGGCATCGTCAATATTCGTCATTGTCCAGCCCGAAGCAGCGTCCCAGTCAATCGGCGAAGGATAAGGGTTGCCCACCAGGTTGAACCCTTGTGTATAAGGTTGGTTGTGGTTATACAAAGTGAGCTGAATAGCACCATTGTTTACAATTCCATTCATGTCGAAAATACCCGGTTGTGAAACTCCGCCAAAGTTGCCGGCATAGCCTTCCAGCGGATAAAGGATGTTGCTTGTGGCTGTGTAGTTTACCCATCCTGCCGAAATCCGGTCTTCAACATATTCATAAAATGTGGGGAAGGTGGCACTCAAATCAATATCATCCGACAATTCATCGACAAGGGCTGCCTGGAAAGGCGAGCTGATATATTTATATCCAAAAGCATCAGGAAGGTAGCGTTGCATGGTAACATTGCCAAGCACTTGCCCAGACCCGCTTCCGTCAATCAATGCAGTTTGTGTGGCGGTTGAAACAAGGGTTAAATAACCATCAGAATTAAGAGTGCTATTAGCTGTTACAATTCCTGTAATTGAAAGGTTCCCGAGTAAAGTAACTCCTGAAGGGTTGCTAATTTTTAAATTCTGAATTGTATTTCCTGTAAAATTATCCGTACTGATAGACTGTGCTGAAGCCCCAATCATTTCTACTGTTCCGCTGGTTGCAGTAAATGTTCCATTATTGGTTATTGTTCCGGCAATTTGAATTGTATTTCCTGCTACCGTAAATGAAGCTCCATTATCGATAACAATATTTTTTACCGAACCTACCGTGCCACTGCTCAAAATTGGTTGGTTTGGAACATTGGGTATCTGAACATCTGTTGTTAAATCAGGTATTGAAAAACAAGCCCAGTTTCCGGCATTATTCCAATTTTCATTTATATCTCCCGTCCACTGCAGGCTTGAAGAAATAGACAAATCAACCCCATTATCAGTTCCCGTAACCACAGGTGAACTACTTACAACCCGAATGCGGTATGCTGTTCCGGTAGGTGAGCCCAACGGTATAGTCCCTGAAATTGTACCTGAATTTATTGAAACCAATACACCAATATCAATAGGGCTGGCAAAACTGCCGCTTGCATCAGATAATTGAGCGGTAAAAATATTTCCTGAAGAAAAAATTCCAACTATGGTGTAGGGAACATCAACAGAAGTTCCAGAACAAAGCGTAGTAGGGGCAATGGTTCCGGTTGAAATAGTTTGAGGTTCTATAACATTTAAAGTGTAATCTTCCACTTCTCCATACTGAACAACTCCACATGGGCTGAGGGTTCCTGTATATGTTATCCGAATTCTCATTCGAGATGACCCTAACATGGCTCCTGTGGGTGGAATAATCGTTGCTGTAAAAACAATTTCACCTCCTGATACAGCAATAGTTTCATCGGTATCATCAAAATCTCCATCCTGGTTCCAGTCCACCCAGATTCCGCATTGATCACCCTGATAAGCCAATCCATTTGTAACAGAAATTGGATAGCCAACACCAATTTCAGTGTTCGTATACAAGCTGGTATAGTCCGCATAACCTCCTGAGGAACAAGTTGTGGTATTATCAATGCTTCCAATTCGCACGTTTTCAACATATTCATCACAAGTAGTTGAGCCAGCAGCACAATAAACAAATGAATTCCCTGAAACCGATACAAGAACTTGATTTTCTCCACCAATAAAGTGAGTTATATCGCCGCTATAGTTAACATCTGGCGATGTTGGCTGAAACCTAACATAAATAGTGGTGCTAGCCAGGGTAGGGCCAGTGAAGGGTACATTTATTGAAGAACTAAACCCAGATCCAGATGATAAAGAAACCTGAAAATTGGCAGGAGCGCCAACTACAATTGTTCCAGGATAACCGGTTAAGCCCTGACCTGATAAAACATAAGTGAGGTTAGAAGAAGTGCTGCCGCTGGCCACAAAACCAAAAGCTAGTGATGATGGATTTACAAATAGTGAAATCGCAGTTCCAATAACGAAATAGCCTTGATTGATTAATACATCTGATGTAATTGTGTTACCAGCAGGTGTTCCTGTACTTACTCTGTCATAAGAACCGTTTAGTGTTGTGCTGAATCCAACAGCAGCATTACCCGGCAATGCTGCTGTTTCAGTAAGCTTCAACTGGTAATTAGTTAAATTTTCCCCACCTGATAATATACTTGTTTGCCAATATCGATTGGTATTTATCGTTAGCATTCCCGTTCCCGGGCTTCCTCCGGTGCTTGCATCGGTTACTTTAGCACTGATTACCACATTTCCACCAGAAGTAGTATTAATATTCACCAATTCAACAGGATTATAACTTCCAGCTCCTATTGGAAAAACATAAGTTTCGTTAACGGAACCTGGAGCAATGGTCCGGGCCAAAGGCCCATTTATATAATTGCTGGAACTATAACCACTTATTGCATTTGTTAGATTACTGGTTATTGTAAGCAGATTGGCCACGGTGGTTGTAAGCTTTCCACTTGTAAACACTAAATTGGCTGTACTAGCTTGCGTTGTAAGTGTAGCTCCATTTGGCCTTGAAAGAGTGAAAATGTTAAGCCCATTTGTAATTTGTGGTAAACTAAGGTTCGCTCCAGTACCTCCTATTGTTAGATTGCTGGCAGAACCTCCAATAATTGCATAAGATCCTGTTAAGCTTCCATTTAAAATAAGGTTATTGCTGCCAATTTGGTAAGTTCCATTATTTACAGCAAAAATACCATTCACTGTAAGGGTTGAGGCATTTGTGAACCCGTCAATAATCAAATCATCAAAATACCAGTAATCTATCCCCCAGGTATATCCTTCAATTAAAAACCTGATCACAAATGAACCTCCCACATTGGTAGTCCAGCCTGAAAATAATTTCGTTTCAGGGCCAATATTAGCTGTACCAGTAGGTGATAAAGAATAAATATCGGTCCAAGGCCCACCAGTAGAAGTAGCACATTGTACTTTTATTGTGTAAGGATAAGTATCGGCATCATAATTATCAATTAATTGTTTCCACTGAATATTAAGCCCTGTAAAGCCTGTTGTGTTTATTGTACGATAAATATTGCTTGTATAATAAGTGCCTGAATTAGCTCCATATAGATACCGCGCTTCATTGGCTGTTCCACCAGCATTCGCACTCGCTACTGTAGTAATCTGGTTATTTCCGGTACCTACATCACCTGTCCAATCAGTCAGGTTATTAAAAGAATCTGTTAGAAGATTTACCAATTGAGAAGTTGATCCAGCACTTTGAGTAAGGCCACCGCTATTTGCTGTTAAGTTGTTAACTGTTGAAGGAAGCCCATTGCCTGTTACTTGTGCCGCTGTATTCAGGTAGGTATAATTTGCGGTAGTGCTAAAAGACCTTGTTCCAGTTACCTGGATATTACCACTTGTACCTGAGGATGTAATTCCGGCAGGGGATGTAATTCCCAATGTTGCTCCACCAGATAAAGTAAAAGAACCTGCCCCTGAAACAACAGTTGTTGCGGCAGCCATATTCAAAATAGAGCCGCTGTTTACAGTGAAATTAATTGTGTTGGCGATAGTACCTCCCGAAGTGAAAACCTGAGTTGCTGTACCATTAAAAACAATTTCTCCCCGACCGGTGGAGGTTTCTGTTATTGTCCCACCACTTATCGTAAAGTTTCCTCCAACATTCATTGTTCCAACTCCTGTATTTCCCGACATATTAAAAGTACCACCGGATATAAGGAAATTTTTTCCAACTGTAAGATTTCTGCTGGTTGCGGTGTTCAAGAGCCTAAGGCTTCCTGTTGTTCCTGTACTTAAAATTGAAAAATTACCTTGAACAAGCATTCCATTGGGTTCAAGGTTAACAATACCTGTTGACTGGCTGGTGCAATTCCATATGAAATTCCCAAACGATTGAGTATTTATGTTTATGGGTAAAGTAGAATTGGTGACCCCTGTAATATTACATGTCGAAGCGGCATCCCAGGTTGCAATCGGAACAGAGCCACCGTTACGGGCATGCTGATAGGTTGAACCGCTATTAAAAACAAGTGTGCCAGTTGTAGTAATGGCTCCTGAGTTTACTAAGGTTCCATTTACAGTCATGTCTGTCCCGGTTCCATTCGCAATGGTAAGAGTTCTGCTTGCATTAACAGTAATTTGCCCTCCTGCGTCAACAATAGTTTGGTCAATTGATACGTTTGCGCTTACTGTTACAATATTCCCACTTCGAATTGTAATAACGCCGGCAGTGCTTGTTGGTGTAGCTGTTGCAGCAACCCAGGCAGTTCCATTATAACGCTGCCAGGTAGCAATCACATTCCAGTTGCCGGTAGCAACCGACCTGTAATCATTGGTTGCCTGTCCAAACAAAACATTTCCAATTCCAAAAAAAATGAAAATGAAAAATGAAAATGCCAGAAATTTGCTAGAGTATTTCAGGCTGATTTTCATGAAGCTCTCTTATTAAATAAATGAGAACTATTAGGAAAAAAAATATAGTTGAAAAATAAGATGGTTGTATTGGATAAGTATGTATTCATGATAAATTCAGAATTATAATATCCTATCACTTGTCTCTACATTTTAATGATCAATTCAAGTTTAACTCTGCTTCAGCCATTTTTATATTTTTCCCATTAACTAAAGAAGTATAAACTACCTTGATTTTTCCGGTTTTATAATCAATACCCTGATTGTCATCCAAAGGTAGTTGCGCCCTTCTTACAGTTCCGGGAGTATAAACAGCAATTCCTTTTACAATGCCAACTTCTGTTTCTTTTCCCTGCGGGGAAATGTAGGTAACAGAAACATCGCCATATACTGACATATTTCCTGAACGGTTGAATGTTAGGTTCAGAACTGGGGTTGTATCATTCAGCATACTCACTGACAAATCACTAAAGTTAACTGTTGCAGTGGATTGTCCAACGCGGATAATTGCCGGGATAGTAATACCGAAAATTGGTGTCAATATAACTCCTATATTGGTGGTGTCAACATTGGCTTCAACTTCGCCCAAAGGTTTCTGGTCGGGTACTGCCCTGAAATACAAATGCGAACGGTATTCTCCTTCTTTCAACTGGCTGGTTTTCGTCAATTGAATTTTAATAACCTGGGTTTCACCTGGGGCTAGTGTTACACTTCTAGGAAAAAAACGAAGATATGGCGCCGCGAAATTCTGCCCCGGTTCTGCCTCAGTAATCGTTTCGAAGCTACCGTCATCTTTCATTTTTATTTCAACAATCGAAATAACATAATTTGCTGAATCCTTGCCGGTATTGGTAAGGTGCAGATCCTGCGATTTATCTTTCCCTTCAAAAACAACGCGGCGTGGAAAAATCATTAAATCACCCTGCGCCAAAACCGGGTTTGAAAAAACAGACAGCAAAATTGTCAGGCCAAAGACTATTAGCAAGGTGAACAGTTGGGCTGATTGTGTCAATTTCCTTTTAGTTGTATTATTCATATTGAAAATTTTAAGGTTTATTCGATTACAATTATACGAATAAAATGTTTGTAAGAAATTTTCACTTCCTAAACTCTTAAATACCTATTAGTTATAATCAAAAGTAATGCTATAAGTACCCGAGTAAAGGCCGCTGGGGTTATCAATAATATTCCCAACAACCAGTGTAGCACCCACATACACCGTTTGTGTACCACCTTCAACCAAAGTAATATTGCTTCCACTTGGTGGATCCGAAACCCAGTCAATCACCTGCATTGTTTTAGAGCCGGATATTTCTGTTAAAATTACAGGCTCATCGGGCAAGGTAACTACAAAAGTACCAGCAGCATCGCCCGAAATATTAAATGTTCCAGCATTATGCTGGCTAGCCCCGGGCACAACGGTGCCGGCTGATGTGAGGATGCCTTGAGGGGAAATAATGATTTTCCCGCCTGATATTCCCGGAGAAAACTTTCCAAAATTTAATTGAGCTACTTCTGTTGCGGTATTTGAAGAAATTACTTCTGCAAAAACCTGAGCAGTAATGCTCACTTGTGCAGCGGAATTCTTAATTAATAACACAAGAAAAATAAAACTGAAAAAAATTCTAAAATATTTCACCATTCTAATATTTTTAAATAAACCGGTTTTTATGGTTTTTCAACCATAAAAACCGGTTAGCAAGAACATTCTATGAAAAAAATGTTTGCTTTCTTTCTAAAGGCTAATTGTAATTTACAGTAACAGGAAAGCCAGTGGCATTGGTATATGATCCTGCTACTTGCGATCCGCCAACATTAAGTGTTGCGCCAACTGTTAGGGCTGATGTTCCGCCAGTCAAAGTTCCGGTTGCAGATGGGTTGCTTGTAAAAGTATTTACAATCATGGTTTCGGTTCCTGTGGCACGTGTAATTGTGTAATCTGTTGAAGGCAAGGTAATGGCATAGGTATAACCTGCCTGTCCGGTAACTGTAAATGCAGCAGCAGCAACTGTTCCTGTTGTAGCTGGAAGTGTAACGCCACCTGTTGATGTTCTTGTTCCGGCTGGCGCCAAAACAACGGTACCAGCTGTAGTGGAAACAGCCACATTACCGAAATTCATGTCAACCGTTTTTGTAATTGCAATTGGGCTTACAATAGTAGCACTTGCTGTAGCCGTAGCCGTAACCTGGCCAAAAGAACTAATAGCAAATCCTGCTACTAAAAAAGAGAACAAAATAATTTTTTTCATGGTTTAAATTTTTAGGGTTTTAAATGGAACAAATAAATAGTATTATTTGCCAAAATTTGCGCCAAAAATAGTACTTTTACTAATATTTGTATTATCATATATAAATTTATAACAATTATAAATAATGTATTTATAGCGCTGTATTACAGCCATTTAAAAACATGCAAAATTTAAAATCATTTCTTGATATTCAGGAATATACATATAACAATATTAATTTTATTGCAAACGACCCCATCAGCATACCCCATTTGTTTAATAAAAAAGAAGATATTGAGATTGCTGCTTTCCTTACAGCATTGATTTCATGGGGTAACAGAACGGCAATTATTAAAAGCGCCAGGCACTTGATGGAATTGATGGATTTTTCTCCATTCGCATTTGTACTTAAAGCAAGCGATGATGAGCTCGAACGTGTTTCAACATTTTATTACCGCACTTTCAATGCAGACGACCTGTTGTTTTTAATTTCTGCTTTGCGAAACATTTATAAAAACAAAGGTGGATTGGAAAGAGCGGCTGAAATTGGGTTCAATAAAAACGGAATGATAAAAGACTCCATTTTGAATATCAGGAAGGAATTGCTTGAAAATCCTCACCTGCTGCGTACTGAAAAACATTTGGCAAACCCTGAGAAGGGCTCAGCAGCCAAACGAATCAATATGTTTCTGAGATGGATGGTTAGGAAAGATAATAAAGGAGTGGATTTTGGATTGTGGAAAAATATACCGTCATCGGCATTGATGTGCCCACTTGATGTCCATTCGGGCAGGGTCGCCAGGCAATTGGGTTTGCTAACCCGAAAGCAAAATGACTGGAATGCTGTTGAAGAGCTTACTGCCAGCCTTAGAAAACTTGATAATGATGATCCCATAAAATATGATTTTGCCCTTTTCGGAATGGGGATAAGCGGGCAGAATTTAAGCAATTTAAACAATGTTCTGGACAAATAAACTACCCTTCTGAGTAGTATGAGAACTGCAATATTCCTCTCTTTTAATAAATAATACGAATCCTTAGTTTTGGACTCTTTTAATATTTTTTTTGAAAAGATAAGTGAATTAAATAATACTTAATTTTGACAAGTTTTGAAATAAAGTTTGAAACAATAATACTATATGAATCAAAACACTTGATAATCAATACTGCTAATTGATTATCGTATAATAACAAGGGTGTTTAACATTCACTCAATAACCTAAAAAATTGACTTATGGCATTAAATCAGAAGTCTTCAAATGTTAGGGAAGAGAATACTTCTTTTGCCAAAAATAGCTTTTCCCATTTACCAAGCTTTAATCCGCATCCCTTTCCTGAAAACAAGACTATTCAACAGCTTTTTGAGGAGCAGGTCGAAAAAACGCCTAATCTAACTGCTGTTATTTATGGTAATACTAAATTAACTTTCAAGGAATTAAATGAAAAAGCTAACCGACTGGCCCATTTTTTAAGAAATACCTATTCCATAAAACCTGATATGCCGATTGGTATAATGGTGGAACGGTCAGAAAGAATGATAATTGGAATTCTGGCTATTCTGAAGTCTGGAGGAGCGTATTTGCCTGTTGATCCAAACTACCCAATCGAGCGGATAAAGTTTTTGATAAACGACAGCAAAATGCAGGTTTTATTATCTGAAAACCAATTCATTCCAAAAATTAATAAAGAACTTTCCGGCATCAATTGTATCAATTTGGAAAGCGATGAAAATTATACCGGCAATAGTTCGAATCCTTCAAATATTAATAAACCAAACGATTTAGTTTACGTTATTTATACATCCGGAAGTACTGGAACACCTAAGGGAGTAATGATTGAGCACCGTTCGCTCGTAAACAAATTGCATTGCCTGCAAGATATGTATCCCGTTCACGAGCAAGATGCTATTTTGCAAAAAACAACCTTCATTTTTGATGTCAGTGTTTTGGAGTTGATTTTCCCGGTTTTATACGGAGCTAAACTTTGTTTTCTGGAACCTGATGGTGAAAAAAGCCCGCTATCAATTATAAATGCAATTGAACGATATCAAATTACTATCCTGAATTTTGTTCCTACCGCTTTCCAGGCTTTTCTAGATTTCTTGAAACTAGAACCTACATTTTTCGATAAAATAAAAACTCTCAAACAACTATCGATTGGCGGCGAAACACTGTCAGCTAACCTTGCCAATCAGTTCAACAGAGAAATATTTTCAAGGCTTGGAACCAGAATGGTTAATATGTATGGCCCAACTGAAGTGACAATTGACGTTACCTATTTTGATGTTGAATCAACGACAGAGTTAAAAACTGTTCCTATTGGAAAAGCGCAATACAATACCGGCTTGTACATTTTAGACCAAAATGGCAAAATTGCAGAACCAGGAATTGAAGGCGAGCTGTATATCAGCGGAGCGCAAGTGGGACGGGGCTACATAAACCAGGAAACACTTACCAATCAGTTCTTTTTGCCCGATCCATTTGTTGAAGGACAAAGAATGTACAAAACCGGGGATTTGTGCAAATACCTTCCCGACGGGAATATCGAGTTTATTGGCAGAATTGACAACCAGGTAAAAATCAGGGGAATAAGAATTGAATTAGGCGAAATAGAAAAAGCTGTTTTACTTTTTGAAAAAATTAAGGAATGCGTTGTTCTCGCAACTGAAATTGAAGGTAGCCTGGAGTTAGTGGTGTATTTTGTAAGCATCAACAACGCAGATTTAAAAGAAAATCATTATTCATTTCCAATCGAAGAGCTTAGCTCATTTTTAAAAACTCAACTTCCCGATTATGTTATTCCTTCTCATTTTGTTGAAATGCAGAAATTTCCATTAACACAAAATGAAAAAATTGACCGCAAAGCGCTTCCTTTAGCAAAAAAAAACCTGAACAGATCAGCTAACCAACATGTTGCCCCAACTACAGAAAACGAAAAGACGATTGCCCGAATTTGGGAAGAAGTTCTTTCACTCAAAAATATCGGTTTAGACGAAAATTTCTTCAACCTGGGTGGCCATTCCCTTCTGGCTTTCAAGGTTATTTACAAAGTCAACAATCATTTTCAAATCGATTTACCCCTGAAAGAGTTTTTTTCCAACTCAACCATAAGGCAATTAGCGGCGCATATTGAAAATCTAAGCAAAGAAGGGAAAACTTCAGGCGAAAATATTTCCATTTTACCGGTGTCCCGGAATCAATTATTGCCACTTTCTTCAGCCCAGGAAAGCCTTTGGTTTATTTCTGAGTTTACCGGTAACAGCCCCTTGTATAATATTCCAATAGCCTTTACTATGAGAGGCTTCCTGAATGTTGAAAAGCTTTCTGAGGCCCTGAACTCAATTTTTAAACGGCACGAGGCGTTGAGAACTACATTTAACAATATTGAAGGCGTTCCTTACCAGGTAGTTAACGAGTATAGTTACCAAAATTTAATAGTTGAAGATGTCAGTGATATTTCAGATTCCAGGTTTGAAGAGCTCTTGGAAACTGAGGCCAGAAAGACCTTTGATTTGACAAGGAAATTCCTGATTCGGTGGAAACTATATAAGCGCAGCGAAGAAGAACACATTTTATTAATCAACTTTCATCACATTATTTCTGATGGTTGGTCAATGAATATTTTTAACAAAGAATTAGAGCATTTTTACAATAACCCGGAAGATGCTACCGAACTGCCCGAGCTGAAAATTCAATACCCCGATTATGCTTATTGGTACAAAAAAGAAAACCATGAGCGTTTATTGAAAAAGCACCTGAAATACTGGGAAGAAAAGTTGGGAAAAAACCCTAAGTCGTTTGAATTACCAGTCGATCTTCCCCGCCCGCCAATTCAAACTTTTAAAGGTGGTATTGAAGAAATCAACCTTAGCCCCGAAGTTTCAGAAAGCCTCAGCAAGTTTTCTAACCAGCATGGTAAAACTTTGTTTATGACTTTACTGGCGGCTTTCAAGATATTATTATACCGGCTTACAAACCAACCAGATATTATTGTTGGCAGTCCTTCGGCAAACCGAATGCACAGCGAAACAGAAGATTTGATTGGATATTTTGTCAATTCGATGGTACTAAGAACAGATTTATCAGGTAATCCAACTTTTAAGGAAGTTCTCGACCGCATCCAGAAAACATCTATAGAATCGTTTGAGCACCAGGAAATTCCGTTTGAAACTCTGGTAGCCAAACTGGTTACCCAACGAGACACCAAAAGGTCACCCCTGTTTCAAATCATGTTTGTGTTGGAAAACGCTACTGAAGGATATCTCCATCTCGACGGTTTAAAGATTACAATGAACGAATTGTTCACGGGATCGGCAAAGTTTGATTTAACCCTGATTATTGAAGATCAAAACAAGGAAATCAATATAAAAGCTGAGTATAACAGTAATTTATATTTACCTGAAACAATCAGGCATTTGCTTGATCAGTATCAACTCATTCTGAATGAAATACTCCAATCGCCCGATATCACAATTTCACAAATTCATTTGCAACAATTTTCAGAAGCTAAAAGTGAAAATTTACAATTGAACCAGGAAGAGTTCCCGCTACTGCAATTTAAATCTATTGCTCAATTATTTGAAGAACAGGTACAAAGAACCCCTGATAGCATTGCTGTTGTTTTCAAGAACCAAAAACTGACCTATAAGGAGCTTAACCAAAAAGCAAACCGGCTGGCAAGGAAAATTGAAAAACAAATTCAAAATGAAAGCCCGTTGATTGGTATTTTAATGAACCGCTCGCATGAATTGCCAGTGACTATATTGGCAATTTTGAAGTTAGGAAAAGCCTATCTTCCCCTTGATCCGCAATATCCCGAAGAACGAATTAAGTATATGATTGAGGACTCATCCACATCATTGCTTATTGCTAACGAAGTGCACAGAGATATTGTAGAAAAGCTTGCAATTAATTCGGTTTTTATTGAAAGCATTGCTGAAGAATTGGAAAATGAATCTCCGGAAAACCTTGATAAATTTATTAGTCCCGCAAGCCTTGCTTACGTAATGTACACTTCCGGAACAACAGGTAAACCCAACGGTGTAGAAATACCACAAATAGGAATCAACCGCCTTGTTTTTGGTAATGACTATTTCCCTTTCGGCCCTTCACACACTTTCCTGCAGCTTGCTCCCATCACCTTTGATGCTTCTACTTTTGAAATTTGGGGAGCCCTTCTTCACGGTAGTAAATTAGTTATTTATCCTGAAAAAGTACCTTCTTTTATCGAGTTAAAAACCGTCATTCAAACCAATAAAATAACATGTCTCTGGCTTACGGCTTCACTTTTCAACTTAATCATCGAGGAAGACCCCGGCATTATTGCGGGAGTTCCTTATGTGCTCACTGGAGGCGAGGCTTTGTCAGTAAAATATATTACGAGGGCGCAACTTTTTAACCCATCAACCCAATTCATAAACGGGTACGGACCAACCGAAAGCACTACGTTCACGTGTTGTTATAAAATTCCACCGGTTAAAGATTTGCAACTCAAATCTATCCCGATAGGTAAGCCTATAGCCAATACACAAGTGTATATTCTGGATGAAAAAATGAATCCAGTACCTGATGGTACGCAAGGCGAATTACATATTGGCGGTCTGGGCCTGGCAAAGGGCTACCTCAACAATATGCAACTGACGGCTGAAAAATTTGTTCCAAACCCATTTTCTGAAGATAAGAATTCAAAACTGTATAAATCGGGAGATATTTGTTTAAAACTTCCCGATGGTAATATTGAGTTTATTACCAGAAAAGATAGCCAGGTAAAAATTAGGGGGTTCAGGATTGAACTTGGCGAAATTGAAAGCCGCCTGCTTAACCACGAATGCATTAGTGATTGTGTTGTAATTACCAAAACAATTAATGGTTATAATCAACTGATTGCCTATTACACGGTAGATGCAAAAACTAACACTGACAAGTCGGGAAAAACAGTTTCGGCCACTACTAAAGAGCATTTGCAGGATTATCTTTTCAAACACTTGCCCGAATATATGATTCCGAATTATTTTGTAGAAATGAAAAAATTTCCACTAAATGAAAACGGAAAAATTGACAGGAAAAAACTACCCGAGCCAAATGATTTAATTGAAAACGAAGAATTGAACAATGGCAATGGAATCAGTGAAACCGAAAAAACCATCAGGGTAATTTGGGAAGAAGTATTGGGTAAAAATCACATCACCATAGATCAGAACTTTTTTGATTTGGGAGGCCATTCATTGCTTGCCACAAAAATAATTTACCGGGTAAATAAAGTTTTTGGTGAAAAGTTACTTGTTTCAGCACTTTTTGAAGCTCCTACCATCAGGGAGTTTGCAATAAAAGTGCAGAATAATACATCTTTAAAAGAAAACGGGGCGCTAATTCAACTCAGGCCTGGTGTTGGAAATCCTATTTTTCTGTTTTCAGGAATTGATGGAAACCCATTTACATTTAAAGGGATATCGAAATATTACGCTACCGATCAACCACTTTATTTTATTCAATATCCTGCCGGGAATGAAAAACAAATTCCTTATAAATCGCTTTCTGAATACGTTTCTACCCTAATTCCGTCAATTAAATCCATCCAGGCAGCCGGCCCATACTCTATTGTTGGCTACTCGCTGGGAGGCAGAATTGCTTTCGAAACTGCCCTTCAACTGCAGGAGTCGGGTGAAAAAATTCAAAACCTGGTAATGTTAAGCGCACTTCCGCCGGTTTTCAACATTTCAACCAACCCTTTCATAAATTTATTTTTAACAGAAGCCGACATCTTTCTTAAGATTTCTTTTTCAAAGAAAATCACATATTTACGAAACAGGTTTGTTCACTTTTTTGAAAGATTCTTCAGAAAAATTTCGCATTCGCGAAGTGAAGGCTCTTTAGGGAATGTTCATCTTTTTGTTGATGTTGACGGAGATGTAGCAAACTATTTGGGCTTGTATAATTTATGGCGCACTTACAGCATAAAATTAAAATTTAAGGGAAACCTGCTGCTTATCAGGGAATCAGGCCTTGAAGAGGATTTAAAATATGCTTCTTTTTACCAGGATACAATTTATCCTGATTACCACTGGAATAAATATGTTGAAGGCGATGTGGTTATTTCCAGGGTACAAATCAACCATAACCAGCTTCTGGAAGAACCGAATGTGAAAGCAATTACTCAAATAATTTATAATTATATTGAGAAAGGCACTAACACAAACATTGAGTAAATATTTTCATTTATAATAAACAAAACTCAATGTTTTTACCTGAAGATGAAATACATGTTTTTATTTACAACCTGGAACAATTCAGCACGAAAACCGAATATTTTCAAAGTATTCTTTCGCTTCGTGAAGTAGGCAATTCCTATCGCTATTATTCTGAAACCGACAGGCAAAGATACATTCTCAGGTATGGAATTTACCGGCTTGTTCTTTCAAAATATTTTAACATATCTCCATCAGAGTTAATTTTACAGACAACCGAAAACGGAAAACCATTTATTGAAAAAAGCCCTATTTCTTTCAGCTTTTCAAGCAACGGGGAATATTGTGCAATTGCAATTGGTAAGAACCAGCAAATTGGAATTGACATAGAATTATTGAAGGACGACTCGGAATATCGGCAAATGGCTAAAATGTTTTTTTCGGTAGCAGAGTTCGATTTTCTGGAAAATATTTCTGACGAAAAGTTACCTGAAGCTTTTCTTAAAATCTGGACGGCTAAAGAAGCATTTATAAAAGCAAATAAAGTAGCTGACCCGGCTCAGTTTTCAATTACTTTTTCCCAATTTCCTGACCAAATTGAAACCCTGTTTTTTGAAGGAAAATCTTGGTTTTTTTATGGAAATAATAAAACAAAGGATCTAGTTGTCACTCTGGCTTCAGGCAGGCAAAATATGAAAATTAAAAATATTGATTTCGATTTACTTTCATTTTCTAAAAAATAAATGGCGACTTTTGCCGCATGGAAAATGAAAAGAAAAAACGCATCAAGTCGGCCGACCTGAAAAAAGCCCTTCGCATTTTTGCCTATATCAAACCTTTCAGGGTCAAGTTCAGCATTGGTTTTTTCTTTCTACTTATAACCGCACTTGCCTCGCTAGCTTTTCCAAAATACCTGTCGCAACTCATGTCGTCAGATGTTGAAACGCTTTCCGGAAATTTGGGAATTCTTGTTTTTCTACTGGTAATTCAATCTATTGCCAGTTTTTTCAGGATATTGCTTTTCGTTGATGTAACTGAAAAATCGCTGGCCCACATCCGGCAAGATGTTTACAAACATTTGATTCAGTTGCCAATGGCATTTTTTGCCGAAAAAAGGGTAGGGGAGTTGAACAGTCGAATTGCTTCAGACACTTCGCAAATCCAGGAAACATTAACTACTACTCTTGCTGAATTTTTCAGACAGATGGCCATGATAGTCGGAGGAATAACCATACTGGCGCTTACTTCAGTAAAGCTTACCATTTTCATCATTGCGGTAATTCCCACCTTAATGATTATTGCAGTTATTTTTGGGCGATTTATCAGGAGGTATTCGAAAACCGTTCAAAATGAAGTGGCTGAAAGTAATACCATTGTAGAAGAAACCCTGCAGGGGATTCAAACAGTAAAGGCTTTTGTGAATGAATGGTTTGAGATTCGCCGGTATAAAGAAAAAACCAACCAGGTAGCACGCACAGCAATCAAAGGCGGAGTGTATCGTGGTGCTTTTGCATCTTTTATCATCATCGGAATTTTTGGGGCCATCGTAGCTGTCATCTGGTTTGCTGTAAAGATGATTCACAACGGCGAACTTGAGCAAAGCCAATTATCAGAGTTTTTGCTTTATGCTGTTTTTATTGGCGGATCTATTGGCGGGCTGGCAAATGTTTATACCAATATTCAAAAAACAATTGGAGCCACCGAAGACTTATTTGAAATTCTTGACAAAAAAGGTGAACCGGTTGAATTGGAAAATACGCAGGAAATAAAAGGGTTCAAGGGAATAATTCAGTTTTCTGAAGTTGAATTTACCTATCCTTCACGCCCCGACATGAAAGTATTGAAAGGTATTTCGTTCACTGCAAACCAGGATGAACAAGTGGCTTTAGTAGGGCCAAGTGGTGCCGGAAAGTCAACTTTAATTCAGCTCATCATGCAGTTTTACAAGCCTGAAAAGGGTGCTATATCGTTCGATGGTTTGCCGGCTGACAGGTATAATCTTTCGGAGCTCAGAAACCACATGGCATTTGTTCCGCAGGATGTATTGCTTTTCGGCGGAACCATCCGTGAAAATATAGCTTATGGCAAACCAGATGCTTCTTTTGATGAAATAAAAGCTGCCGCGAAAAAGGCAAATGCTGAAGAGTTTATTAATTCGTTTCCTGAAGGTTTTGAAACTGTAGTTGGCGAGCGTGGAATTCAATTATCAGGCGGGCAGCGCCAAAGGATTGCTATTGCCAGGGCTGTTTTGAAAAACCCGAAAATCTTGTTGCTGGACGAAGCCACTTCTTCTCTTGACAGCGAATCTGAAAAACTTGTTAAACAGGCGCTGGATAAGCTTATGAAAGGCCGAACAAGCATTGTGATTGCTCACCGTTTATCCACAATCAGAAATGCTGATAGAATTCTTTTTATTGAAAATGGACAAATTGTCGAACAAGGAACGCACAATGAGCTAATGGTAAACGGAGGCCGATACCGCCAACTTTCAGAAATGCAATTTCTTGAGCAATAAAAAACGAACGCCATCCCAAAGAATGACGTTCGCACTGAAAACAACCCCCGTTAAGGGGTCAAAACAAACCACTACTTACTACTAACTACTTATCTTTAATTTCTATCAAATTTTCCTTTCCAAACTTCTTTGGTTGTTGTCATAATTGTTACGACATACATGCCTTTTGGCAATTGCTCTACATTGAGAATGCTAGCTTGTTTCTGGCCAACAGCCAATTCCTGTGTCTGCATAACCAATTGTCCCATTGAATTATACACAGAAATAAATACTTTCTCACCTTGATCAGCAGAATATTCCAGGTTCAGGATTGAATGGGCAGGATTGGGATAAATTCTTGCTTTATTTCCTGTTAAGTTATCTTCAATACCTATACAATCATCAATTGTTACAGAAAGTGTATCAACAGCTGAACAGCCTAACTCAAGAGATTCGTTAACAATTGCATAGGCCATTCCGGGTGTGTTTCCCCAGGCAACAGTAATTTCATGTGTTCCTTCACCTGCAGTAATTGTTCCTCCCACAACTTCCCAGCCGTAAGTACTTCCGGCATTTTCGGTTGTAGAATAAATGGAAACTTCTTCCTTACAAACTAAATCGTCACCCGTTACCTCAGGAGTTGGTGAAGCCATTACTAAAATTTCAAGTGTTTCAGACACAGGGCCTGAACCACAAGAATTTTCGGCATAAACAGTCAGTGAGGCATTTCCTTCAAAAGCCATGTTCCACATAACTATTGCAGTCATCCCATCAACACTAACTTCGCCTGCATTTTCAGGTGATAATTCCCACACGATATTATCTGTTTCTTGTGCTCCTGTGGTTGTATATTCGTTTTCCTCATTGTTGCAAACTTCATCTGTTCCAACTGGAACTGTGAGTTGTGCTGGCAAACTGCTAACTATAACAGATACTTCGCCATACTGTTCAGTTGAACAATTGTCGTTAAAGCCAAGTGCAGTATAATTTCCTTCTTCAGTAAACAAACCAAAGCTGATGGCCTCGCCAGTTCCAGCAACTATGTTTCCGGTGGCAACTTCATTTTTATACAATTCGTAATTCATACCTGCTTCTGAATCATTTAATTCAATTTCCACACCTGTACCACCTTCACAAATTTCTCCTCCTCCAATCAGGTCATAGGGCTCTGGTGTTTTATAAATGGTTCCTGCCAAATCCTCGCTCCATTCTCCGTCGCCGCACGAATTGGCAGCACGCACCGCGATAGTAAAATCACCAACCCAGGTATTAGATACTTCTAAAGTTGCTGAATTCAATGTAGCGGTAAGAACCCCTGCAGTGGACGGAGTTAATTCCCAATCATACGCCTCAGCATAAAGTACCTCACCTGTAGTATATTCTATTATTGAACTTGTACAAATTTCCGTTTCGCCTGCTGGCTGTTCTGCCTGTAAAGGCGTTTCAACTACACTGATATAATTTACTCTTAAAAGAGTATCTTTATCCAGGTCTTCATCAGTTACAATTAACTGAACGTTATAATTTCCAATTGAATTATAAGTTATCTGCGGATTTTGCTGTGTTGAAGTGGCGGGGGTTCCACCTTCAAAAGACCAGTCATAACTTATAACATTTCCTGTTGATAAATCTTCAAAATTTACAACTTCTCCAACACAAACAGGGTTAGGACTTGCATCAAATCCGGCATGAAATGGTGCGTAATCATTTACAAGGCGGGCCATTGCAAAATCTAAATTTTGATTTTGTACATCTCTTGCTTTACCTACAATTACAATGTAACCATCAATCTGAAGGGCCATGGCAAGTGCTTCATCGTAGGATGCATCAAATTGGATAAATGAAATACCTTCATCACCAAATGTGTCGTCCAATGTGCCATCAGGATTATAACGCCAAACAGCCATTTCACTATCACCTCCGGGTGGTAAAGCGCCGGTACCTCCGGCGATTATAATTTTATCATCTTCTTGTATAGTGATAGCAGCTCCAACATTGTAATCAGCAAGATTGGAATATACAGTACCGCCATTTCCAAAACTCACATCAAGAACACCACTGCTGGTAAGCTGCATAAGCAACATGCTGTAAGTGAATGATGCGGTAGCTGAAAATCCGGTTACAATAATTTTACCTTCTGAATTTATTGCTACACCAAAACCTTCGTCGTCAACATTGCCAAAAGATTCTATAAAAACCCCACTATTAGCGAAAGTAGGATCAAGTGTACCATTACTATTAAAGCGCGCTACCAGCATGCCAAAATATTGCAGGCCAAGTTCATAATGGCCTGCTACAACAATTTTACCATCATCTTGTAATGTAATACAGTCAAAATCATTGTCACTTCCATCAACTGTTATGCTTGCTACTCCATTTGTTCCAAAAGAAGTGTCAAGCGTACCATTTACAGTAAAACGAACTACAACAGGAGAAAAGAAATAATCTGAGTTTAAAGATCTTCCAGCCACCAGAATCTTACCATCGTTTTGTAAAGTCATTGCAAGACCATGATCTTCAAAGTAGCCTTCAAGAATGCTGATTTTCTGTACAACAACACCATTGTCTCCAAAAGAGTTATCTAAAGTTCCATCAGAATTTAACTGTATAATCAGAATACGGTAGTCAACATAGTCAGTTGTACTACCAACAAGCACAATTTTTCCATTAGGTCTGATAGCACAACTAAAGATATTTGCTTCATTATTTAATGAAAAGTTGAAAATACCATTGGTTGCAAAATCAGTGTCAATACTTCCATCTGGCATGAATCTAAATACATTGGTGCTTGCATTATATACGGCATCGTAACTAATTCCGGCGGCAATAATTTTTTGATCATCCTGAATCGCTGTGCAGGTAAACAAATCGTTGAAACCGTTGTCATACGTATATTTTCCGTTTGTTGCAAATGTAAGGTCAAGTGAACCAGGATCTTGCGCAAATATTGCTGCCGGAAAAATAAGCAGAGCTGCTATTATTGATTTTAAAAATGATTTTTTCATGGAGAATGATTTCTTTTTCAGTTATTTAAAATTTTATTTAATAACCAGCTTCTTAATAATAGTTTCATTCTCGCTTAGCACGCGAATAAAATACATTCCTGCCTTCAAATCAGCTGTATTCATTTTAGATTCATAGCCATTTACTTCTTCGCTTAGAAGTATTTTAGCTTCTGAATTAAGTATAGAAACTGAAATTATTTTTACTTGTGATTTGATAGAAATAAAGTCAGTAGCGGGATTTGGGAAAATTGACAACTTATTGTCTTTTGAGAAATCTTCAATACCTGTGCAATCATCGATGGTTACAGCAAGCGTATCAACTGCAGAGCAGCCTAGTTCAAGAGATTCGTTAACGATTACATAAGCCATTCCCGGAGTATTTCCCCAGGTAACAGTAATTTCATGGGTTCCTTCGCCTGAAGTAATTGTGCCACCGATAGCTTCCCATTCGTAATTGCTACCTTCATTCACGGTAGTGGAATAAATAGAAACTTCTTCTTTACAAACCAAATCGTCTCCCATTACATCCGGTGCAGGTGAAGACATTACCAAAATTTCGAGTGCGTCGGACACCGGGCCCTCACCACAGGAATTTTCAGCCAGAACCGAAAGCAAAGCGTCGCCTTCAAATGCTGTGTTCCACATAATTGTAGCGCTCATTCCATCGCTGCTAATTTCTCCAGCGTTTTCGGGAGACAAAGTCCAGATGATATTGTCAGTTTCTTGTCCTCCCGTTGTGGTGTAAGAGCTTTCTTCGTTGTTGCATACTTCGGTGGTGCCAGTTGGCATTGCAAGTTGCACGGGTAAAACACTAATCGTTATGGACGCCTCACCATATTGTACTGTTGAACAATAATCTGTATAACCAAGTACCGTATAGTTTCCTGCTTCATTAATCAATCCAAAACTGATTGCTTCGCCGGTACCTGCAACTATATTTCCGGTTGCAACTTCATTTTTATACAATTCATAATCAACACCTGTTTCTGAATTGTTTAATTCAACTTCCAGGCCTTCACCACCTTCACAGATTTCTCCGCCACCGATAACGTCATATGGTTCGGGGCTTCCATGAACTTCGCCCATCAAATCATTGCTCCATGGCCCATCACCGCATACATTGCTTGCACGGACCTTGATTGTAAAGTTACCTGTCCATGTGTCAGAAACATCCAAAGTTGCTGTATTCATATTCCATGTAATTACTCCTGCATTGCTCGGTGTTACTTCCCAATCATAATCAACAGCGTAAGTAACTTCTTCGGTTGAGTATTCGTAGGTAAGGCCTGTGCACAAATCAGTATCGCCAGCAGGTTGATTGGCTTGTTCCGGAAGTAAAACAGCATTTATATAATTTACTTTGATAATTGAATCAAGAATTGCACCCACAGAAACTACTAATTTTACATCATACTCACCTGGAGTATTGTACGTTACAGTAGGATTTTGTAGTGTAGAAGTAGCAGGAGTGCCGCCTTCAAAAGTCCAGTTCCATGAATCAATTGCACCAACTGAGGTATCAGTAAAATCGACTGTGCCTCCAGTGCAAACAGTTTCAGGGTCAGCAATAAAGTTTGCTTGTACCGGGGGTGGGCCGACTTTCCTCCAGATTTGAATTTCGTTGGTTCCTAAACTTGCTCCGGCAACTAAAATTGTATTGAATCCGGTAACAAACATTTCACGATTATATAGTCCGGGGGCAAAAATAGTTGTGTCGGTCACCCAGGTGGCTCCCTGGTCAGTTGATTTGAAAACACCATCACCACTTGCCCAAACAGTATCTGCATCAAACCATGAAGCCGCAAGTATTTCAACAGGACTAATTGTATGTTCTTCCCAGGTTGTGCCACCATCGTTAGTTACCTGTACAACACCACCGCTGCATCCAACTACGCCATGGCTCGTATCAAAAAAATTAACGCAAATTGTAATGTCACTATCGGTATTATGAGCTTCAGTCCATGTCTGTCCATTATTATTTGAACGGCCAACAACGCCTGTAAAAGCTTCTACACCGTAATAGGTATTTCCTGATGCATAATCAAGACCCCAAAAATTATTTGTACCGTCAGTCCCTATATCCCAGGTTGTTCCACCATTGCTTGTATATATAGTATAAGGATAACCCGCGGCAACTCCATTGTTAGCATCTTTAAAAGCCACTTTACTAAATGAACCTCCTACAATGGTATAAACTGCTGTCCAGGATGTGCCTCCATTTGTTGTTTTATAAACGCTTCCAGACTGGCCAGCAACATAACCTATGTTTTCATCGGCAAATGAAATGCCCCAAATAAATTCAGGAACAATAGCTGAAAGAGATACCCAGGTTTCTCCGCCATTGGTTGTTTTAAGAATACTGCCGTCAAATTGTGCTGCATATCCCGTTTCCCAAAGGCCATTACTGCCCGGTACAAATGAGAATCCTTTTATCATAGCTAATTCCTGTGTTTCTGAATATACCATTTCCCATGCGCTGTATTGCGCTATGCTGGTTTGGCTAAAAAATAAGAATCCAATAAATGAGAAAATAATTTTTTTCAATGTGGTTTTTACAATTTTTGTTTTCATTTTTTTTGTTTTTTGTTTTCAGTAATATTTTTTCAATTTTAAAAAAAGAAGCATTGTATTTATTTAATAATCAACCTTTTAACTTGTGAACCTTGCTCTGCATTTATTCTGACAAAATAAATACCTGAAATATATTTCGAAGTATTCAGTTTAAGGGTTTTGCTATTTGTATCTATCTGTTCAATTATTTTTCCGTTTGTATTGTAAATTATTATTGAAATAATTTGAGTCTCAGAAGTTATATTCACAGAATTAGAAGCTGGATTTGGATGCAATGAAACCATTTTTGCAAGATTTGATTCGAAAACTCCGGTACAATCATCAATAGTAACAAAAAGTGAATCAACAGCAGAACATCCGAATTCAAGAGATTCGTTTAAGATAACATAACCCATTCCTGGTGTATCGCCCCACAATACCGATATTTCGTGGGTACCTTCTCCCTCAGTAATTGTTCCACCAATAACTTCCCAGCCATAGGTATTGCCTTCATTTCCAATAGTTGAATAGGTTTCTTCATGATTTTTACATACCATGTCTGTTCCAGTAATTTCGGGAGATGGGCTGGAAAAAACCAAAATTTCAAGTGCGCCTGAAACAGGGCCGGTACCACAAGAATTTTCAGCAAGAACGGTAAGAGATGCAGTTCCTTCAAAAGCACTGTTCCACGAAATTGTAGCCGTCATACCGTCACTTTCTATTGTTCCGGCATTTGCAGGAGACAAAGTCCAAACTACATTGTCTGAGTTCTGAGCGTTGGTTGTAGTATATTCATTTTCGCTGTCATTACAAACTTCTGTTGTCCCTGAAGGAGTTGTAAGCTGCTCGGGTAATTGATTAACCAAAACAGAACCTTCTCCAATCATATTTGTTGAACAAGTTGCAGTAAAACCAACTGCAGTATAATTGTTTTGCTCCGTAAAAACTCCAAAGCTTAGTGAATTTCCTGTTCCGGCAAGAATTATACCGGTAGATCCTTCATTATTAAACAATTCATAATCCACGCCTACTTCTGAACCTGACAAGGTAATTTCAATTCCAGGATCACCTTCACAAATTTCACCCGAACCACTTAAATCAAATTCAGCCGGGCTCATATTTACAGTTCCTGATAAGTCATCACTCCATTCACCTTGTGCACAATTATTTACCGCCCTTACTTTTATTGTAAAATCTCCCGACCATGAATCGGAAACTTCGAAATCGACAGTAGTTCCATTTCCAATAAATGTACCGGCAGCTGTGGGTGTTACAACCCATTCATAGCTCGCGGCATAGATTACCTGGTTGGTTGAATATTCGTAAGTTAATCCTGAACAAAGTTCTTCGTCACCTGAAGGTGTAGCAGCCTGACCAGGCCCGGTAATTACTATGATATAGTTGTTTTTCGTGAGTGTTGAGTTTCCCTGGCCATCAGAAACTGTAAGTGAAACATCGTATACACCTACATTAGAATATACCACACTTGGATTTTGCTCGGTAGAAGTTGCGGGTGTTCCACCTTCAAATGTCCACGACCAAGAAGTTGCTGATGCTGATTCATCAATAAAATTAACCGTACCGCCTTCACAAACCGTAGTTTGGTCTGCCGAGAAGTTTGCGCTTAAAGGTCCTGCTCTTCTATACATAACACCTTGTGAACCGCAAACAAGCATTGTTCTGTTTGGTGTAGCAACTACTTTATATAAGGTTGATGAAGCTGTTCCATTATAATTCATTGCCCAGCTTTGCCCGGCATCAAGGGTTCTGTATAGATCTGCATCAGTTCCACCCATAAAAGCACTATCGCCACTGAAAGCTGCTGTTGCGTAAAAATTGTGGTACCCGGTAGAAAAGTCTGCATTCCAGCTAGCTCCACCATTGGTAGTGCTAAAAATCTTTCCGTCTTCACCACCTACAACGCCAAAATTGGCATTGGCAAAACTGACTCCAAATGTTATGCCTGAAGCTTGGTAAACTGAGCTCCAGTTAAGCCCGCCATCCACCGATTTAAGAATCTGACCCGCATTGCCGGTAGCAAATAAAACATTTTCGGAGGCATAGGTTATTCTCATTAAGATTTGACTAAATCCGCTAACAGTTGTCCAGGTTGTTCCTGCATCATCTGTAATATAGACAACAGTGCCACCTGAATTGGTATTAGCTGCAACCACTCCATTATCTTCGTCCCAGAAAACAATATTTGAGTAATACCAAATGTCGGAACCAACAGTTTCTTCTGTCCATGTAGTTCCACCATCAGTAGTTTTTATAAAGTAACCATCCCATCCAGCAGCGTATCCAGTATTTGTTGAGGTAAAACAAATAGTTTCCAAACCAGAAATTTCACCTGAAACAGGAAGTATGGTCGACCATGTTTCACCTCCATCCACAGTTTTAATTATAACTCCGGGAGAATCATTAGTATATTGCATTCCGCAAGCATATCCAACATCATTCTGGTTTGGCGGAAAACTCATTCCGTAGAGGATAAAACTTGTTCCGGAAGTAACTTGCTCCCAGGTTTGTGAAAATGTATTTCCAACATAGATGATGAGCAATGTTGACAATGTGAGTAAAAATTTCTTCATTTCTTTCCTTGTTTTTTATTGTTAATTTCGTGTTGATTAGTCAGTGATTCTGCTATTTTTTTCCAGGCACTGGCTTCATTTTTTTTCATTTCAATGATTTCATCCAGTTCTTCTGTGAGCGTTTTTTTTCGTTTTTCTTTTTTTTCCATAATTCACATGCCGTTAGGATTGGCTTTCCGGGAGGGCGAATATCCATTCATTTTTATTACTATTATTAAAAACAAGAGGTACTTTTGTAATACATCACGGTTACAAAAAAGGTACAAGAACGACCATACAGTTGATTTTCTGTTGTTTAATCGACTTTAAAAAAATACTGGTAGACCGATTTCAATTTATAGATGAGAACCCCTTTTCTATTGTTTGGACATAAAAAAAACGGGTGCTATTCAAAGAAATAGCACCCGTTTTTTAAAGTTTTTCCCAACAAGAAAACTCTAAATCATATTTCTATTTTTTAAAATTTATCAAACCTTTTGGTCCAAATAATTTGTTTGGAAGACTTCAGGCTCAATAAGTAAAGGCCTTTCGGGAGTTTTTCAACATGTATACTTTCTGTTTGCTTTTCGCCCGTTGCATCAACTTCAGTTGATAAAAGCAACTGACCATTTACATTATAGATAGCTATACTGTAGGTTTCCCCTTTTATTCCTGTAAACTCAAGATTGAGCGTTGATTGAGCCGGGTTGGGGTACAACTGAATTGAATTTCCAGCAAGGTTATTTTCAATACCGGTACAATCATCTTTTGTAACAGAAAATGCATCAATTCCGGTACATCCAGCAGCTACGGATTCATTAACTATAACAAAGCCCTGTCCGGGGTTATTACTCCAAAGAACGCTGATTTCATTGCTTCCCTGACCTGTAACAATTGTTCCTCCTATTACTTCCCAATTATAAGAACTGCCATCATTTTCAGCTGTTGAATAAGATGCTTCTTCATTGATACATACTAAATTGGAACCAGAGATAACAGGAGCTGGTGTAGTAAAAACCAGAATTTCCAATTCGTCGGATTCGGGGCCGAGGCCACAATCATTTTCTGCTTGCGCTAAAACAAAAGCTTCACCCACGTAATCATAATTCCAGGTGATTGTTGCCGTCATTCCATTGCTTACAAGAGATCCGGCTTCTGCTGGTGATAATGACCAGGTTATTACATCCGATTCATCACCGCCAGTAGTAGTGTATTCGTTTTCACCATCATTACATACTTCAGTGGCTCCGGAAGGTTGAGAAAGTTGATTA
>DATCTB010000625.1:0-3206 GCA_036568185.1 Bacteroidales bacterium
GACGGGTTTCATTTTCAAATTATCTCATTTTAAAATTCTACAGGTGAATCACCTCCCCATAAGCATCAGCCACAGCTTCCATAATAGCTTCTGACATGGTTGGGTGCGGGTGGACCGTTTTAATGATTTCATGCCCCGTTGTTTCCAGTTTGCGGGCAGCAACCACTTCGGCAATCATTTCTGTAACATTTTCGCCAATCATGTGGCAGCCCAGCCATTCGCCATATTTGGCATCGAAAATAACTTTTACAAAACCATCTTTTTTGCCTGCAGCACTTGCTTTTCCAGATGCTGAAAATGGGAATTTACCCACTTTAATTTCATAACCAGCTTCTTTAGCTTGTTTTTCCGTAAATCCAACCGAAGCTATTTCAGGGTTGGTATATGTACAACCAGGTATATTATTATAATCAATCGGTTCAACATCCATTCCTGCAATTTTTTCAACACAGGTAATTCCTTCATGTGACGCAACGTGGGCTAAGGCTGGTCCATGAACGATATCGCCAATAGCATAATATCCGTCAACATTTGTTTTATAAAATTCATCAACCAGCACTTTTCCCTTGTCGGTTTTTATTCCAACTTCTTCCAAACCAATTCCTTCCAGGTTGGTTGTGATTCCAACTGCAGAAAGAACGATATCGGCTTCAACCACTTCTTCGCCCTTTTTGGTTTTGATGGTCACTTTGCAAGTTTTCCCTTTCGTATCTACTTTTTCGACAGTAGATTCGAGCATAATTGTCATTTTTTCTTTTTTGAAAGAACGTGCCAATTGTTTTGAAATATCTTCATCTTCAACAGGGACTACATTAGGAAGGAACTCAACCAAAGTTACTTCAACTCCCAAACTGTTAAAGAAATAAGCAAACTCAGAGCCAATAGCTCCTGAGCCAACAACTACCATCGTTTTTGGCAATTTTTCCAAAACCATTGCTTCGCGGTAGCCAATTATTTTTTTGCCGTCCTGTTTCAGGTTTGGCAGCTCGCGCGAACGGGCGCCGGTGGCAATGATAATATGGTCGGCGCTGTATTCAGTCACTTTTTTATCGCTTCCGGTAACGTCAATTTTTTTTCCGGGCTTCACTTTTCCAAAACCCTGGATTACATCAATTTTATTTTTTTTCAACAGAAATTGAACACCTTTACTCATGCCGTCGGCCACGCCCCTGCTGCGTTTTACCATTTCCGGCAATTCAGGTTTTACATCGCCTTTGATGGCTACGCCATAATCGGCTGCATGCTTTGCATAGTTAAAAACCTGCGCACTTTTCAACAACGCTTTGGTTGGGATACAGCCCCAGTTGAGGCAAACGCCGCCCAGTTCCGATTTTTCAACTATTGCTACTTTTTTGCCTAATTGTGCAGCCCTGATTGCGGCCACATAACCTCCGGGGCCACTGCCTAAAACGATAACATCATATTTCATTCCTAATAATTTTGGTGATTTTCATTTGCAAAAATAACATATCATCAGGTTTAAAACAGATGAATAGTAAATTTATTTTAAATCGTTCTGAATAAAGCGAGAAAATAACCGCGGAGGGCGCGGAGAAAACCGCAGAGGACAATGAGATTTATTATTAATGAATTTGATACTCTGCGCAACCTCTGCGAACTCAGCGGTTAAATTTATATACCAATCTTTCTAATTAATTCTCTAATTTTGGTTTTTTGAAAAAACAAAAAAAAAATGACTGAACACCAGCAGCAAATCATTGATGAAACCGTAGAATTTGTAAAGGAAACCTTAAAGGGTGCGGAAGGCGGCCACGATTGGTGGCATACTCAACGTGTTTGGGAAACTGCCAAAAGTATTGCCCAAAAAGAGGAGGCAGACGAATTTGTTGTAGAATTAGGCGCATTGCTCCACGATATTGCTGATTCAAAATTCCATCACGGAAACGAAGAAATAGGGCCAAAAATTGCGAGGGAATTTCTTGAAAAACAAGAAGTTGAAGCGGAGGTGATTGAGCAAGTTGAAGCAATCATCAGAAATATTTCCTATAAAAATTCCCTATCGGGAAATAAGTACCATTCGCCCGAATTTGACATTGTCCAGGATGCAGACAGGCTTGATGCTATTGGTGCCATCGGCATTGCCCGCACGTTTAATTATGGCGGGCACATTAATGCTGAAATGTATAACCCGGAAATATTACCAAGAAAAGGATTATCAGAGGCTGAGTATAAAGGCAGCCGCTCGCCAACCCTGAACCATTTTTATGAAAAATTGTTGCTTCTAAAAGACAAGATGAATACCAAAACAGGCAGGAAGCTGGCTGAAAACAGACATTTTTTTATGGAAAGGTTCTTGATACAGTTTTACAAAGAATGGGACAGCGACCTTTAATTTTTTCTAAAAATCAAAATGAAACACCTAAGCAACCGCCAATTATTTTTTGAGTACGTAGCCGTTCCAGCCGAATTGGCTGATGCGCCTGAGTATGTGAAGGCTGAAGGCATTTATCTTATTGATGTTGACGGCAAAAAATATGTTGATTTGGTTTCCGGCGTTTCGGTGAGTAATATCGGGCATGGCCACCCAAAAGTTTTAAAAGCTGTTCAGGAGCAAACTGAAAAATATATGCACCTGATGGTTTATGGTGAATTTATCCAGTCGCCACAGGTGCAATATGCCAAACTGTTGGCTGATAATTTACCGCCTTCATTACAATCCGTTTTCTTTGTCAACTCAGGTAGCGAGGCAATTGAAGGTGCATTGAAGCTGGCAAAAAGAATTACAGGAAGGACAGAAATTATTTCTTTCAAAAATGCATACCATGGAAGCACCCACGGAGCTTTGAGCGTCCTCGGCAACGAAGAAATGAAGTATGCGTTCAGGCCACTTCTTCCTGAAATTCGTCAAATCAACTTTAATGTTGTTGAAGAACTTGAACAAATTACTGAGAAAACAGCGTGCGTACTAATTGAGCCAATCCAGGCAGAGGCGGGGATTATAATACCTTCAAAAGAATACATACTGGCTTTAAGAAATCACTGCGATAAAGTTGGCGTTTTGCTGATTTTTGATGAAATCCAGATGGGTTTTGGGCGGACAGGAAAACTGTTTGCTTTTGAGCATTTTGGCATTGCCCCCGACATGATTTGCCTGGCAAAAGCGATGGGTGGAGGCATGCCTTTGGGCGCCTTTATTTCTTCACAGGAAAATATGAATCAGTTAAAACACCACCCGGCGCTTGGGC
>DATCTB010000626.1:0-6658 GCA_036568185.1 Bacteroidales bacterium
CAATTTTACGTAATTTCGAAATGATTTATTAATCTCATATTAATTATTTTGAGCGCAGAATCACGGAAAATATTGGTTCAATACTGGGGCTACTCCTCTTTCAGGCCTATGCAGGAAGATATAATAGATTCTGTTCTGCAGAAAAAAGATACCCTTGCCTTACTTCCGACCGGAGGAGGAAAATCCATTTGTTTCCAGGTTCCGGCTCTGATGATGGATGGAACCTGCCTGGTAATCACTCCCCTCATCGCCTTGATGAAAGATCAGGTTGACGGCTTGAGAAAACTCGGCATCCAGGCAAGAGCAATTTATACCGGAATGCACCCGAATGAGATAGAATCGGTATATAATAATTGCCTGAACGGGAAAACCAAGTTCCTTTATGTATCACCTGAACGCCTTGAAAATGAAGCATTCATTCATGTTATTTCACGAATAAAAATCAATTTGATTACTGTTGATGAGGCACATTGTATTTCGCAGTGGGGTTACGATTTCAGGCCACCTTATTTAAGAATTGCCGCCATCAGGAAATTGATTCCAGGTATTCCTGTTTTAGCAGTTACTGCAACAGCCACCGAAGACGTGGTTGAAGACATTATGTCGAAATTACTTTTTAAAGAAAGAAACCTGAAAAAGGTAAGTTTTGAACGCAAAAATCTTTCCTACCAGTTAAGAAAAACAAGCGATAAGACTGGTCATTTACTTCAAATGATGAAGAAAGAACCAGGTTCTGCAATTATTTATGTTAGAAACAGAAGAAAAACAAAGGAAATTTCTGACATTTTAAACCTTAACAAAATAAATTCAACCTATTATCATGCAGGGCTTGACAGCAAAACCCGCGAAACCAGGCAACACGACTGGACAATTGGCAGGGCGAGGGTTATAGTTTCTACCAATGCTTTTGGAATGGGAATTGACAAACCCGATGTACGACAAGTCATCCATATAGACCTTCCCGACTGCATAGAATCGTATTTCCAGGAAGCCGGACGCGCCGGTCGCGATCTGAAACCCGCAATCGCCACCTTATTATATAATGATGGAGATATTGTTAACGCTAAAAAAAGGCAAAAGGAATCGTTTCCAACATTGGATAAAATAAGAAATATTTACAACGCTTTAGGTAATTATTTCAATGTACCCGTTGGCAGTGGAAAAGATGCCGGATACGATTTTGATATAACTGACTTTTCACAAAACTATAATTTCCAGGTGCTGGAAGTTTATAGTGCAATCAAGTTCCTTGAGCGGGAAGGATATATCCAGTATATTGAGTCAGCAGGCCAGTTTTCAAGGCTTTATATACCTTTAAATAAGGAAGAATTGTATAAGCATATTGTTGAAAACCCAGCCTCACAAAGAATTTTGCAGGAAATACTCAGGTCGTATTCAGGTGTTTTCAATGATTATGTAAACATAAACGAAACCCAGTTGGCCAAACGTGCTGAAATTGACCTTAAGTTCGCCGTTGATCGGCTTACTTATCTTGACAAAAACAAAGTAATCAGTTACATACCTATTAAAACCAAACCCCAGCTTGTGTATGGGTTTGAACGCCAGGCAGCAGAACAAATTCAGTTTTCAAAAGAGAATTATGACTTTTTAAAAAATAATTCAGAAAAAAGGCTTCAAGCATTTCTCGATTTGATTTCGAATTCATTGCAATGCCGAAGCCAGCTATTGCTGGCCTATTTTGGCGAATTAAAATCAAAGCGCTGTGGTATATGCGATGTTTGCCTTGAAAAGAATAAAGTAGATTTAAATGATATTGAATTTGAAAGCATTGTTACATTAATACAGGAAAAGCTGGAACAAAGAGCCAGGGGTTTATTTGAATTGGTAAACGATACGAAATCATATAATGAAGATGATGTGATTGCAGTCATTCGCTGGCTACTTGACAATAAGAAAATCATCAGGCATAAAGATGGTATTCTGAGCTGGCACAAGCAACTTGATCTGAGTTTTGACTAAGTTATCTGAAATAAAAATATAAATCTATGAAATACACAATCTTACTACTGATACTGTTATTTTCAAGTATTCTACTGTTTAGTCAAAAGAGTGCTAAGCAATATGTCGGACTGGCCATTGGCCCATCATTTCCTGTCGGGAATTATTCAGAAACAAATATTTCTGATTCAACTTCTGGATTTGCAAAAACCGGTATTGCTTTAGAATTCACTTACTCCTATCGATTAACTCAGAATTTAGGTTTTCAGGCTATTATAAATTACGGAAGCAATGGGTTAGATTATAAAAGCTACCAAAGTCAACTTGAGGAAGCTCATCCTGGTTATACCGCGGTTGTTGAAGTGTCGAGAAATTGGAGCAGTGGCGGAATAATGGTTGGTCCTTTTTTAACATTACCGATCAGCAACCAACTCTCATGGGATGTAAAAGGCCTTTTTGGCGTATATAATGCCTATTCACCAGGTTTTATTATTTATGCCAGCGATTCCTTAAATCTTGCCGCACCTCCGGATGAGTTTATACGACAATCAGCAAATGCTATAAGTTATGGTTATCTCATCAGTACTGGTTTCAAATATAAGCTTTCCAACTATTATTTGCTTCTTTTTGCCGATTACATCAGTTCTCCATTAAAATTCAACAATGCCTCCGGCTGGGATTGGAATTCTGAACCCTATAAGGCCAGTTTCAATCAGGATATCAGTTTTGTAACAATCACTTTAGGACTTGGTTACTTCTTTTAATTATTACAATTGAAAATCCCACTCTCTTTTTATCAGAACAGCGACGTCGTTTTCTTAGCTAAAACTTTGATTGGAAAGCATTTGTTTACAAACACAGATGGTACAATTACTGCTGGCATGATAACAGAAACCGAAGCCTACGCCGGTGTATTAGATATGGCATCGCATGCTTATGGCGAGAGAAGAACTGAAAGAACCAAAGTAATGTACACCGAAGGTGGAACTACTTACATTTATCTGTGCTATGGAATCCATTTTCTTTTTAATGTCGTTACCGGAAAAAAGGAAGAACCTCATGCAGTCTTGATTAGGGCTATCTATCCAACAATTGGAATTGAAAAAATAAAAGAGAGAACCGGGAAACATGAAATTAACTATAGTATCACCAACGGACCAGGCAAACTAAGCAAAGCACTTGGCATTAAAATAAAACATAATGGTTTGAAGCTGGACGGAAATATAATTTGGATTGAAGATCTTCAGACTAGTTTTACGGATAAAGACATACTTGTAACCGAAAGAATAGGCGTTCAATATGCGGGTGAAGATGCAAAACTGCCCTATCGTTTTTTGCTTAAGCCAGAATTATTAGCAAAAAAAAGAGCGCCTGAATAAACATCCAGGCGCTCAGTACGTTCAATCAAAAAGATTATTTTCCAACCTTTTTGCTTAATTCAGCACCTGCTTTGAATTTAACAACTTTCTTTGCAGCGATGTTAATTTCTTTTCCGGTTTGAGGATTACGTCCTTTGCGGGCAGCTCTTGTTGAAACTGAAAATGATCCGAATCCAACTAAAGCAACACGGTCACCTTTTTTCAGTGCGCCTGTGGTAGCTCCAATAAATGCATCAAGTGATTTCTTTGCGTCTGCTTTGCTTACTCCAGCACCTGCAGCCATTGCGTCGATTAATTCTGCTTTGTTCATGTTTCGATTATTTTAATTAACACTAGAATTTTAACGATAACAAATATAGCGCTTATCCGCCAAAAAACAAGCGTTTCAGGCCAAAATAGAGTGAAAAAGTTAATAAAACCCCTTTTTTGTTAATAAGGCTGGGCAATTCTTATTAAAATTTGAGAATCATCACATAAATCTGGCAACTTAAAGCGGTGAAATGTGTATTATCAGGGATTCAAATCACAAAATAATACAAGGAAAATGCTAATTTTTTGCTATCCAATTTCCTGAAAAGTTGCTGCCGCGAAGAAAAGAGTTTACATCGAGTTTCTTTTTACCAGCTTGCTGTAATTCGGTTAAAAAGACAAATCCATGCTCGACTGCAATTTTAATATAGGATTTATTGTCAGAACTCAATACTCCATTTTTTATTGAGTGTTCTGTTTTTTCAAAAAATGCACTAAATATTTTTATATAAAGAATATCACCATTTTCAGAAATAAATTCTGAAAAAGCAGTAGGATAACTGCTCAATCCCCGAATAAAATTAACTATTTGCTTGCCACTTTTATCCCAATTTATCCTGCAGTCTTCTTTATTTAATTTTGGAGCCTTGTTTAAAGTGGTTCCAGGACTAATAAATTTGCTTTGATCCTTTCCAATTGTTTTTCCCTCCAAAAGCAATTGTATTGTTTCCAGTACCAGTTTAGCTCCCTCAAGCATCATTCTGTCGTGCAAGGATGAGGCTGTCTCGCCATCAGCAATTGAAACCTTTACTTGTTTAATTATCGCGCCTGTATCAATTTCTTTATCAAGAAAAAAAGTTGTCAAACCTGTCTCTTTTTCCCCATTAATTATCGCATGATTAATTGGAGCTGCCCCTCGATATTGTGGAAGTAACGAAGCGTGCAGGTTAAAAGTTCCATATTCGGGCATCGACCAAACTACTTCAGGTAACATCCTGAATGCAACAACAATCTGTAAATTAGCCTGATAAGACTCTAATTGTTTAATAAACAGGCTATCTTTCAAATTTTCCGGCTGTAGAATTGGCAAACCAAGTTGTAAAGCACGTTGTTTTACTGCTGAAAAAGTTACCTTTTTACCTCTCCCGGCAGGTTTGTCGGGTGCTGTAATAACCGCAACAACTTTATAATCAGAATCTACCAGTTTTTGCAAACTTGGAACTGCAAATTCAGGAGTTCCCATAAAAACTATTTTCAATTCTTCCTTTTTCATTCCGGCTAAAATAAAAAAACCTGATGACGAAGCACCAGGTTTTCATGTAAATTGAAATGTTTTACTTCTGATTTTTCAGTGCTGTAGCCCTGCCAATATTTTTCTCTATCGTTCTGGCTTCATTACTTTTCGAATATTTATCCTTAATGGTTTGATAAATATCAATAGCCTTTCCGTATTCGCCCATCAACTCATAAGTTTCGCCGGCTTTATAAAGGAAAAGAGGCGCTGTAAATTCATTCGGGCTAAAATCAGCAGCTTCCACATAATATGAAGCAGCATCACTGTTTTTACCTAATTCCATGTATGCATCACCTATGGCGCCTATTGCCATCGGACGAACAAGCTCATCTTCAGCGTCAAATTCTTCCAGATATTCAATGGCTTCTGAAAACTTCCCTTTTCTAAGCAAGCAAATTCCTGCATAATAATTAGCAAGGTTTCCAGGTTTAGTCATACTGTATTCTTCTGCAATGTCAGCAAAACCAAGGTGGTTGCCATCTCCATAAAGTGCCTTGTCGAGCGAATCTATTTGAAAATAGAACTGAGCCGAATACATTTGGTCGTATGCTTCTTCAGTTTTTGGTTCGAGATAATATTTACTAAAACCAAAATATCCCAACACTATCAAAACAATTACAGCAATAACGCCAGTTATAACTTTCTGGTTATTAACTATAAACTGTTCTGTTTTACCCAGGCTTTCCTCGATATTTTCTAATCTTTGGTCACCTTTTACTTCTGTATTCTTTTTCTTAGCCATTCTATTTTATTTTGAGCCTGCAAAAGTAAATTTTTCTTCTCAATTAACGCACTCTGAATTCATATTTTTTAACTTTGTGATGTTGATAATATCTACTTTTAAAAGAAATGGCAAAAGTTGGTTTTCAGATTCTTACAATTACTTTCTGATTTTCTTCTCTTTTTTCCAATAAGTTATCTGTTCAAAATTATGGGTATACTATTGATTTTTAATAAATTGTAAAATTACAAAATGAATTTTGAAACAAAAAAAGAATTACTCGAATACCTTCTGTCTTTCATTACTGATAGCAGATATGAACTATTCAAAAAGGTTGTTTCACAAAGAACCAGGTATATTACCGTCGTTCTGGAAGATATTTATCAGCCCCACAACGCAAGTGCTGTATTACGAACCTGTGATTTAACCGGTGTTCAGGATGTTCATATTATTGAAAATCAAAACACTTATGAGGTAAATCCTGAGGTTGCTATGGGTTCTTCGAAATGGTTAAACCTTGTTAAATACAATGGTTTCGAAAACAACACGGAAGTGGCATTTAATCAATTAAGACAGAATGGATACCGGATTATTGCAACCACTCCTCATAAAAATGATAAATGCCTCGAAGACATTTCACTTGATAAAAAAATGGCTTTTGTGTTTGGAACCGAGATGCATGGACTTTCTGAAAACGCCATTCGGTTAGCTGATGAATATGTTCGTATTCCTATGGTTGGATTTACTGAAAGTTATAATATTTCCGTTTCGGCTGCTTTGGTTTTATATACCCTAACCCAAAAACTTAGAAATTCAAATGTCGATTGGCAACTAAATGAAATTGAGCGTGTTGAAATCCTTCTTGAGTGGACAAAAAGAAGCATTAACCGTCCGGAATTATTAGAAAAACAGTTCCTAAAAAAAATAAAGGACGTGAATTTTTAGAATTAGTCAGGGATAATTAATATTTTTACAGAAATAAAAATTAATACTTACTGAAATGGGAAAAGGTGATAAAAAAACTAAACGAGGAAAAATTATTGCAGGATCGTATGG
>DATCTB010000627.1:0-3176 GCA_036568185.1 Bacteroidales bacterium
AACATCCAGTTTTCCAACTACTGCCTTATCGGCGTATTCAGTGCTTATTTCCTGAACAATTGGGCCAACCATGCGGCAAGGGCCACACCAAACTGCCCAAAAGTCAACAATAACTGGTTTGTCTGATTTCAACACCATTGCGTCGAAATTCGCGTCTGTAAATTCTAAAGCCATTATTTTAAATTTTGATTTGAAGCTGCAAAGGTAAAGAAAGATAATTATTTTCTTCCCTTAAAAATTCAAAATTATTTAATCATAACTTTAGCTACGGCAACTTTTTCTTTCGAAGTAGCTTTTATTACATACAAGCCTTTGGCTAAAGAAAGATTTTTCAGGTTAATCTGCCCGGTATTCCCCCCTTTAACTTTGGAAGAATAAATTTGCATCCCCGCAATTGTCATCAAATCAATGCTAACTTCATCGTTTTGCGTAAAAGTTGAAAGGTCAAGATTAACAACTTCCGAAGCAGGATTGGGGTAAAAAGCCAATTCTTCTGGGCTAACTTTCATTTCATTTATACCAAACACCTGGCCTCCCAGGCCGTCCCAATTATCTGCAATTTTTGATGAGTCGAGTGCATAATTATACAAGTTTATCATGGCAACTGCACCTGATGAAGCTTCGTTTGTAACTTGAAGGTCGTCGAAGAAAAAATTCAAAAACCCATCCTCATCCACCAGGGCATCGCTGCCAGTATCCATAAAATCGATAAATACCTCAGCATCGGTATATATCAGCACTTTTCCGCTTTCATCCCTAGTTACAACGTAATAAGTATATTCACCAGCAGCTACCGGGGCTTCTGCGCTATAAATAATATTATAAAAATTCAATTTTCCATTATAAACATAAGCCCCCCTGTCTGTTTTTCTGTTCTTCCAATCAATTACACGTTTCCAACTATTTAATTCGTCAAAAACAAAATAGATTTCAATGGTATAGGCATTTCCAATAAAATTTCCGGCTGCAGTATTATTAAATTGCACGCCATTATTTTTTTCAAAACGATAAACCGTTTTAGTATTCCCTTCTATTTCATTTAGGGTTTCGGTAACGAAAGTTCCGGTATTTCCAAGAACAGTCAGGGCTGGGCCGTTTCCATTTACAGAATTCAGGCTACCCTCAAAATTATATTTGATAACTGACTGAGAAAAAATGAAATAGGTAATTAAGGTAAACGCAATTGATAGAGTAATTTTTTTCATGGTTTTAAATTGTTTGTTTGTAATAATGAATAAAACAAAAATAAAAAAAGAAAAATGAAATTACTGAATTAGTAGTAAAATAAATTAACAATGGGTAAATCAATTTATTAAATAGCTCACACCAGGCAACGATTCAATTGCTTTGAGAAAAGCTGATGGGTCAACATTTTTGCCACTTTTCAGGCTTAGGTATTTTCCATTTTCAGGGTCTTTAATACTCAGGATAAGCGGGCACTCGCCTTTGTTTTCATTCACTTTCGAAACCAAAGCAGCCACTTGCTCGTCATTGGTTTTGTCAGCATTGACGAACAAATTGATTTTCTTCGTCAGCCTATTCATCGTTTCATTCAAGAGCATGATGTCTGAAACATTCAAATTGATAACTCCGGGTTGGTTATACCTTTCTTCAATTTTTATTTGAATAAAAACATTATTCCCTGGCACAAGCATGTGTTTCCATTTTAAATAGGGTTCGGAAAAAAGCATCAGGCTAATATTTCCTGAATAATCTTCAACCACGAACTGCCCGTAATTGCTGCCATTTTTTGATGTCTTCTGGTTTGCTTCCACCACCATTCCGGCAATACTTACTGTTTCCCCTACCAAATTTGCGCTTTCATTTTTCAGGTTAGCTGCTTCCATTGTGCTAAAGCGGTCGATGGTTTTCTTGAATTTATCAAGAGGATGGCCCGAAATGTAAAATCCCGTAACTTCCTTTTCGTTGTGTAATTGTGTGGTCATCGTCCAGGGTTCACAATCAGGCATTTTCGGGTCAACTAACTCAAATGAATCTGCCATATCCCCAAAAAGCGAAGCCTGCTGCGAGTTTTGGCGCTCCTGGTAATTGGCGCCATGTTTTAGGATATATTCAATAAATTCAGAATCACTATCATTTTCTTTATAAAAATATTGTGCGCGGTGGGTGCCTTCAAAGCCATCAAAGGCTCCAGCCATAGCCAAAGCCTGGAAACTTCTCTTGTTAACCGACCTCAGGTTAACTCTTTTCGCAAAATCAAATACATTTTTATACGGCCCGTTTTTCTCCCTTTCTTCAATAATCTGTTCCACGGCAGCTTCTCCAACGCCTTTTATTGCAGCCATTCCAAAGCGGATAACGCCTTGTTTGTTCACTGTAAAACTCAAGGAAGACTCATTTACATCAGGCCGCGTAACTTCAATACCCATCCTGCTCGACTCAGATATAAGCTGGGTGATTTTTTTAATATCATTGAGGTTGTGGCTTAAGTTGGCAGCCATAAATTCGGCAGGAAAATGCGCTTTTAAATAAGCCGTTTGGTAAGCCAGATAAGAATAACAAGTTGCGTGCGATTTGTTGAAAGCGTATTTGGTAAACTCAATCCAGTCTTTCCAAACTTTTTGGACTTTGTCTTCCGGTAAACCATTTTTTTTACATCCTTCAGTAAAAATCACATAAAGTTTATCCATCTCAGCCTGAAGTTTCTTCCCCATGGCTTTTCTTAATGAATCGGACTGCCCGCCAGTTAATCCGCCCATTTTTCTGGCAAGAAGCATCACTTGTTCCTGGTAAACAGTAATTCCGTATGTTTCTTCAAGAATTTCCTCCATGATTGGCAAATCATACACAATTTCTTCCCTTCCATGTTTGCGGTCAATAAAATTGGGTATATACTTCATAGGGCCCGGCCGGTAAAGGGCATTCATTGCTATCAGGTCTTCGAAACGGGTTGGTTTTAAGGCTTGCAGGTGTTTTTGCATTCCATCCGACTCAAACTGGAAAAGGGCAGTGGTATCGCCCCTGCTGAACAATTCATAAGTTTCCTGGTCGTCGAAAGGGATTTTTTCAATATCCAAATCAATACCTTTAGACCGTTTAATATTGATAATTGTATCTTTTAGAATAGAGAGGGTTTTCAGCCCTAAAAAATCCATTTTCAACAAGCCAATTGACTCAATATTTTTGCCATCATATTGAGTAGCAATACCCAACAT